>CAZOHL010000071.1:13164-15699 GCA_964579645.1 uncultured Rikenella sp.
ATAGCCCATTGGTACCGTTATGTTCGGGTAGCCGGCAATGGCTGCAGGTGAAGAGCTGCTGACGGTGTATGAATCGCCGTTGACGAGGTCGGTTTTCCATGCCGGAGAGCCTGTCGGCGCAATGAAGGCGTCAAGGTTATGTTCCTTCATCACCCTGTCTATTCCTTCTTCCCTTACGAGACGGTTCATTTTGGCCAGAATCTCCTGAAATTCAGGTGACGTGACGTCGCCTTTCTTCTGTGCCTCGAGAACCAGTTCCTGGTCATAGTAAAGCATCTCGATACTGTCCTTTTTGTTGAATTCTATCAGGTCTTCAACATTTTTTACCGGGGCGTTTTCGCCCAGTGAGGCGAAGTATTTGTTAAGCCCGTCCTTAAACTCCCAGAGCAGTACCTGGAAAGAGAGCGAGCCAACCTCACGGTCATAGATATTGTCAATCTCGATCACCTCGGCACCCTGGCTCCTCAGGTAGTTAACTGCATGCTGCATAAGGGTGTCAACCTTGAAGTGGTTTCCCCGGGCAGAGGTGAACCATCCGAACCTTTTTCCCTTCAGCCCGTCTTCCTTCAGGAAAGCGGTATAATCAGTCAGGGCTTTGCCCTCCGATGCTGCAGTCTTGCTGTCTGCGGGGTCGATTCCCGTCATTACTCCCAGGGCTATAGCGGCATCGGTTACTGTCCGTGCCATGGGGCCGGGAGTATCCTGGGTAAATGAGATGGGCACTATGCCGCTGCGGCTGAGAAGACCCACTGTGGGTTTGATACCAACGATGCCGTTGGCGGTAGCGGGGCATACAATGGAGCCGTTGGTCTCGGTGCCGATTGCAATCATTGTCAGGTTGGCTGAGACGGCCACACCTGAGCCGGAGCTTGAGCCGCACGGGTTGCGGTCAAGGACGTACGGGTTTTTCGTTTGTCCGCCCACGCCGCTCCATCCGCTGGATGAGAGGTTGCCGCGGAAGTTGGCCCACTCGCTCAGGTTGGCTTTGCCTATGATGACCGCACCGGCTTCCCGGAGCTTCATTGAAATGTAGCTGTCCTGCAGCGGGTGCGACCCTGCCAGGGCGCGGGAGCCTGCCGTGGTTGACATCTGGTCATGGGTGTCAATATTGTCTTTCAGCAGCACAGGCACTCCGTGCATGGGACCCCGTTTTTTGCCGTCCTTCAGCTCCTGGTCCAGCTGTCCGGCTATGGCCAGCGCATCAGGATTGACCTCAATGACTGCGTTAAGAGTCGGGCCACTGTCATCGATTGCTTTAATGCGGTCAAGGTAGGCCTGCACCACCTCGGCAACTGTGAAGTCGCCGTTGTCATAGCCCTGCTGAAGCTGTGTTATGGTGTATTCTTCAAAGCGGAATTCAGCAGAGGTTTCCTTCTGTTCTGGTTTCTGATTGCAGGCAAATATCGTTACCAGGATCAGCGCGGTCAGGATTGGGATGAGTTTTTTCACGGTGTATTAATTCTTATTTTATAATAAACCGAAGTTAGAAATATTTTGGCTTGATGATAATGTGGATACCATGGTCACTGATTATGCTCCCGGAGTGACTTCTGATTAACATAATGCCCATACTATAAATTTCATTTTTATATTTTGATCGATAACTGCCCGATCCCGGCTTTCCTGAGGATAGCCTAATATTGTTGGAAAACTATAACCTTCCCGTCTTTGAAATCCAGACTGACACAGTCACCTGCAGCCTCATTGAGTGTTCCCCGCCACCAGCTGTGAAGAGCAAGGTCAGTGAGCGGATACTTCAGGCCGGAGGAGGTTACCCTCAGTGACGGGTCAATGCTGAAGAGAGATACCTGCTGACCGGGGTGGGAAGCGACACTCACGCTGTGGTCATACACCCTGAAAAAGCCTGTGTCTGTCAGCATGACGGCATCTATGCTGCGGCTGTATTCAGCAAGCAGGGAAATATTACCAAGGGTATGATCCTCGCGGATGCCTGTGGCGCCGAGTATAGCCACCTCCGTCATGCCGGCAGCAATGCACCAGTTGACAGCTTTGGTCAGGTCATTCGTCTCCTGGTCAGAGTCCAGGACCAGGATTTCTGCGTACTTCTCTTTGATTGCCGCTGGTACCGAGTCAAGATCGCCAATTATGATCGCCGGTTCGAGGCCATGTGCGACCAGCTTCCCTGCTGCACCGTCACAGCATACAATCAAATCAGCCCCATGCAGGGCGTCCAGTGGTATCTGGTGGGTGGGGAAGGTGCCGTTGGCGAGGATTACTGTTTTCATAGAGAGTCTGAAAGTCTGAAGGTCTGGGTCTTGCGGTCTTGCGGTCCTGCGGTCCTGCGGTCCTGCGGTACAATTAGTTTACATAATGTTTATTATCTGATAATTCACTACTGCCTATTGCCTCTTGCCTAAAGCCTCTTGCCTCCATCTTATTACTCCAACTATTGCCATGACGAAATATACGAAAAAAAGCACTGCCGTCGGATACAGGCCTGACGCGAGGTAAACTGCAACGGCAATGGCGTTGGCAAAGATCCAGACATACCACTGTTCAATGTATTTCCTTGTC
>CAZOHL010000072.1:0-13946 GCA_964579645.1 uncultured Rikenella sp.
AATCATTTCGGCATCCGTGACCGCCTGCCGGCGGGAAGCTTCAGTGACATGTACCAGATACTGAATGTGCTGAAGGATGCAGATCATATTATCCGGCCCTGAAGGTCAACCCGGCAAAGCAGCCTGCCCGGGCAGGAAGGACGGCATCCCTGATGCTGCGACAAGCACCCGGCAACAGAACCAGAAAAAAGAACCAGACAATGTCATTCGATCTCCTTTCAACCGTCGAAACCGGAGGCTGTTCAGCCAAAATACCTCCACGCCAGCTCGAGGAGCTGCTGAAAGGACTGCCTCTGCCGGCTGACCCCGCCATACTGGTTGATATTTCCACCCAGGATGATGCGGGTGTATATAAGATCAATGAGAACACGGCCCTGGTTATAACCACTGATTTTTTTCCGCCACTTGTAAGCGATGGCTACGAATTTGGCCTCATAGCTGCAACCAATTCAATAAGTGATGTGTACGCCATGGGAGGTACTCCTCTTGTTGCGCTGAATATCATGATGTTTCCCTCAACGCGGATCCCGATGGAGGTCTACAGGGAGATCCTCCGGGGAGGCAATGACAAGGCGCGTGAAGCCGGAGTCAGCATCATCGGCGGACATACTATAGATGATTATCCGCCAAAATTCGGGCTGGCCGTAATAGGCACTGTACATCCTGACAGGATCATCACAAATGCCGGTGTGAGGGAGGGTGACGAGCTGATACTTACCAAACCGCTGGGGACAGGTATCATCCTTGCAGGGCACCGGATGGAGATGAGTACTCCTGAACAGATGGATTCCGCCGTAAGGACCATGCAGCAACTCAATGCACAGGGTGCTGCACTAATGCAGAAATACGGCGTCAGGGGCGCAACCGACATCACCGGATTCGGCCTGGCGGGTCATGCACTGAAAATGGCCAGGGCCTCCGGGGTGACAATCAGAATAAACATGAGCATGGTGCCTCTGCTCCCGGGTGTTTACAGCCTGGCTGACCTGGGATGCATTCCGGGAGCAGCGTTCCGTAACCTCGACTATACGGAGGGTGAAACACACTTTGCGGAAGGGCTCGATTACAACCTCAGGATGATTGCACATGACGCCCAGACATCAGGAGGACTGCTGATGGCAGTGACACCGCAAGTAAGCATGGAGCTTTTGAAGGAGTTACATGCATCAGGGCACCCGGAGGCAGCTATCATAGGAAAAGCTGACGGCGCGGAGACGGCTGCGCTGGTGCTGGAATAGATGTCCCCTGGGGCAGCCGGCTGCCGCCGGTACCGGCCCGCAATCAAGTGTCTCTCCGCGAGCCGCTGGCAATTGCCCGTCCGGCTTCCGCCGGTACCGGCCCGCTGCCGGCTGAAGGCAACCGGCTTTCCGGCTTCCGCCGGCGGGAATTACAGATCTGAACGGAATTCAGGCGGGCAGTGAGAAGATGAATTCAGCTCCTCCACCCGGACGTGTCCGGACAGAAATCTCCCCCCTGTGAAGCAATACTGCATTCTTTACTATGGCCAGCCCCAGGCCTGTGCCTCCGCTCTTGCGGGAACGACCATCGTCAATCCTGTAAAACCGTTCGAAAATCCTTTCCTGGTGCTCTGCAGGGATACCAACGCCATCATCTGCAAAGGAGAATGTACGAAACCCGGATTCACCCGGCAGCGTCCTCACCGTAACGGTAACCTTCTCACCTGCATAGGCGATGGCATTCTCAAGAAGGTTCTGGAATACCGATACAACAAGTGATCTGTTCCCGTTGACCATTGTGCCCGGCTCGATTGAAATATCCACCCTCATCTGCCTGCTCCTGATGTCAGCCATGAGGTTGTCACAAACCTCCCTGACAACTTCTGCAACGTCAAACTCACCAAACGGGAAGTTGCTGCCTGTCTCATCGAGCTTGTTCAGGGTAACTATGTCATTGATCAGGTCGGTGAGTCGGGCAGACTGTCCAAGTGCTTTTTCTAGGAAATGATTGCGCTTCTCCTCGTCCAGATCTTTATTTACGATCAGTGTTTCCAGGTATCCCCTGACTGAGGCAATCGGAGTTTTGAGCTCATGGGCGATGTTGGAGGTCATCTGCTGCCTCATAGCCTTGGTCTGCTCCGTACGGGTGATATCGGTAATTACAATCTCGAAGCTCTTGTCATTGAACAGAATACATCTCACAGAGAAGTATTTGCCTCCTTTTTCTACCCGCATCTCGGTGGACGGATTCTCCTGTTTCCCTCCCCCGGTACCGAGATTACTGTTGAGGAAAGTTTTGATTCCGTTGAATTCCGGGTGATCAATGAAACCCTCGGGTGACAGTGAATGCTCACCGGTAATGGCGTTGAGAAATACAATAAAATGACTGTTTGAGAGCGTCACCCTTCGATCAGGGCTGAAGAACGCCACACCCTCGTTGAGAACATGCAGGTGCCTGATGAGCTTCTCTTTCTGCAGCGACAGTTCAGCCGTGTTGAGGGCCAGGTTATTGTATATCCTGACTATCTCCTTGCCAGTCTCGCCCACCTCGTTCTTCGGGAAGATAATTGACGTGTCGTTACCCTCGCCTCGTCTCATTCTTGCAGCAAAATCACGCAGCATCGTAATGCTTTTTCCCATCCTGCGTGTTACTGCAGCAAGTAGCGCCCAGATCCCTGCGAAGACAATAGCCATGAAGACCAGGAAGATCTGCTCCCGCTTCAGGAATCCCCTGATGTTGATGTTGTACTCCTCGGCCAGCCTGACATAGTGCGTATTGAAGTACCTTGAAAAATAATAATAGTCCTTGCCGGTCGATTCGGAGTGCCGGATTGCAGTTCCATAGGGAGAGAACAGAGACTTGCCCACCTCAGGCCTGTTCAGGTGATTCTCCATGGAGGACCAGTCGTCCACCGAACTGTCATACAGTACTTTCCCATCTATTGCCAGTACAGTGATCCGCAGGTCCGGAACAGGAATGAGTTTGAAAATCGAGTCCACCAGCCCGTAGTTGCCTGATTCGTTTAATGAATTGACAATTATGTAGTTGTCTACAAGCTTAGCCATGTCATTGAGTCTGGAATCGAGCGCGGCAATTCTGATGTCTTTCTCGCGGTGGTACTGGAAAGCCAGGATAAGAACGGTAAAGAGGAGGAAGATTCCGAAATAGTATAGGAACAATCTACGCCTGAAGCTCATGGGCATCGTTATTTGACTTGTTTTTCATTCGCCTAAATAGTAACCGTACCCTGATTTGTTTCTTATCATGTTACCCCTGTTGCCCAGTTTCTTGCGGATCCGGGCAATTGTTACGTCAACTGTACGGTCGGTGACGATAACGTCATCGCCCCAGACTCTTGCGAGTATCTCGTGCCTTGGGAAAATTTTGCCCTCGTTGCGGATGAGGAGGGAGAGGATATCGTACTCCTTACGGGTAAGATCCAATGGTTTACCCTCAGAGAAGATGAGGTTGTTTTCAGTGTCAAGTGTGAATGAGCCTGCCACAGTCTCCATAGTCATCCGGGCAGGGGCGGACCTGCGGAGGATGGCCTTTACCCGTGCTATCAACTCCCTTACGCTGAATGGTTTGGCAAGATAGTCGTCAGCACCCAGGTTGAATCCGGTGATCCTGTCATTTTCAGTGTCCCTTGCGGTCAGGAAGATAATGGGGGTTGGAAGGCCATGTTCCTTCCTTATCTTTTCCGCAAGGCGGAAGCCGGACATATGGCCCATCATAACATCAAGGATGAACAGGTCATAAGAGTGGAGGTTTTTGCGCATGGCCTCCTCGGCAGAAAGGCTGGTATCAACTATGTAGCCTTCGCCCTCAAGGTTGAATGAGAGGATTTCGAGGATGGGTTCCTCATCATCTACTGCCAGTATCTTCTTTCTTTCGGTCATTTACAATGCTTGATGCCCTACGGGCAACGTACTATGTTACATCCTGCTTCTACAATGCCTGATGCCCTACGGGCAATCACTACTGCCTATTGCCTAGTCTTCCTTCCCTATCCCGGTATGCCTTATATCCGTTCCCTGCAGTGAGTAGATCGATGCCTCAGCAATATTGGTTGCATGATCTGCTATCCTCTCGATATTGGATATCATGTCCTTCAGCTCGATGTAGCTCTGAACCATCGAGCGGGTCCGGTCATCAATGTTCTCCTTGCGCAGGTGGCCAAGCAGCAGCTTATGGTTCATCTCATCAACCACAGTGTCGTTCTTGATCGTCCAGATTGCATAATCAGGGTCTGAATTGGTGAATGAGAGGAGCGCCTTTTCAACCATTATGCTTCCGGATGTGAGCATGTTAGTGATGAGTGACGCGGTTGATGTAAACTCGGTTGTCTTCCGGATATCGCCAATGATCCGGCAGAGGTTATGTATCCTGTCTCCGATGCGCTCAAGGTTGATTGTCATCCGGTAAATTGCCACCAGGCGTCTTACGTCTGAGGCTACCGGCTGGTAAAGTACGATAGTGCCTGTAAACTGCTCTCCGATAATCACCTCGAGGTTGTCGATGCGGTTCTCGGCCTTTTCCATCTCATCAATCAGGTCAGTGAATGCCTGGTCTTCGGTTGTGCCCATCAGCTTCTCCAGAAGGGTCAGCTGCCGCAGCACGAGGCCGGCCATTTCTCCGAAGCTGGTCTTTATCTCATTCAGTGCCTGTTCTTTTTTCTCACTCATAATCAAGTGTTTTAGCAAATGTATAAAAAACGTCCCTAATCATCCGAATTTCCCGGTCAGATATGCTTCAGTGCGCGGGTCTTTCGGGGTGGTAAAGAGTGTTCCGGTGCGACCTGACTCCACCAGCTCGCCCAGGTACATGAACATCGAATCGTCTGAAATGCGGGCTGCCTGTGACATGTTATGGGTCACCAGCACCAGGGTGTATTTCTTCTTGAGTTCGCCAAGCAGGTCTTCGATCTTAGAGGTGGCAATCGGGTCAAGGGCGGAAGTGGGTTCGTCGAGGAGAAGCACCTCGGGATTGAAGGCGATGGCCCTGGCCACGCAGAGCCTCTGCTGCTGTCCCCCGGATAGGAACGTTCCTTTCCTGTAGAGAGACTCCTTCACTTCGTCCCAGAGGGTCACGTTCCGAAGGGCGTTTTCAACGATTTCGTCGCGCTGGCTTTTCTTCAGCCGTATGTCGTTGAGGCTGAATCCAGCCACCACGTTCTCGTAGATTGTCATGTTGGGGAACGGGTTGGGACGCTGGAAGACCATTCCCACCTTACGGCGAAGCTCTATCACAGACATTGAAAAGATACTCTGCCCGTCAAGGAGGATATCTCCTTTGGTCAGGATGTTGGGATAAAGCTCGTGCATCCTGTTCATGGCGCGCAGCAGGGTGCTCTTGCCGCAACCCGAGGGGCCCATGATTGCGGTGATGCTGTTTCTCCTGACGGAGGCGCTGACACCGTTCACGGCATATTTCCCGGGTTCGTATGCAATAGACAGATCCCTGATCTCCAGTACATTATCGCTTTGTGTGGTGTTATTCATCAGGTTCAGATATATTTATGTTTTGAAGCCACGCTGCGGGCGAGGAGGTTCATTGAGAGCACGAATACCATCAGGAACAGAGAGGCGCTCCAGACCAGGTTGACCATGTTGGGGTCATTGTAGAAATCCCAGATAAGCAGCGGTACGGCGCTTACCGGTCTTGTGACATCAAAGCTGATGGCGGGGCTGCCAAGGGCCGTAAGCATCAGCGGAGCGGTCTCTCCGAGTATCCTTGAGAGAGCCAGCAGCACCCCGGTTGCAAGGCCGCTGAAGCTGACGGGAATAAGTATCTTGTAGATCATCTTGTAGTAGGGCGTTCCCAGCGCAAATGCCGCCTCCCTGATTGAAAGAGGTATCATACGCATAGTCTCTTCGGTGGATCGTATTATCAGAGGCAGCATCATTATGGCCAGGGAAACGCTTCCTGCCAGTGCCGAATAACCTTTGGTAATGTTCTTTACAACCCACAGGTAGGCAATTATTCCGAGAATGATTGAAGGCACACCCTGAAGAATTTCAGTGAGGCTCCTGATAAACCGGGCATACCGCCTGGTGCCGTTTTCGTAAATATAAATGCCGGTCATAAGTCCCAGCGGAATGGCGAAGAGCGATGCCAGCAGAACCATAAGCAGCGAGCCGGTGAGTCCGTTGGCTATACCGCCCGGGATGATCTCACCGGAGGAGGCCGCCATCATAGCCTGGAAGGTGTCAGGAGCAGGCTGGGTGAAGAAGGCGAGGTTGATCTGCCTGAATCCCTTGACAGCCAGATTGCCGACTATCATGAAGATAGGGATGACGGTTATCACTGATCCGGCTATCACCAGGTACCTGAAGCGGCTGTTTGTGCGGTTGCGCCTGCTTATATTGTCAGTCAGTACTTGATACATCTCTGTCATGCGAAGCGTCTGATGATCAGTTTGCCGAGGTAGTTCACAAGCGCCGTTATAAGGAAGAGAAGCAGCCCGATTGCAATCAGAGCACTCATCTTCAGTCCTGATGCTTCACCGAACTGGTTGGCAATTACCGATGCCATCGTATTCCCGGGGGCAAAGAGCCCTTTGGGGATTACATTGGCATTGCCGATAAGCATTGTCACTGCCATTGTTTCGCCCAGAGCCCTTCCCAGGGCGAGGATGAAGCTGGCGATAATCCCGGAACGGGCAGAGGGGATGACAACGCTGAAGATCACTTCGCGCCGGGTGGCGCCGAGTGAATAGGCTGCCTCCTTAAGTTCGGAGGGGACCATCGAGATGATTTCAGCGCTGAGAGAGGTGGCATATGGTACAATCATTATGGCCAGCACCAGCGAAGCGGTGAAGACACCGAAGCCCTGGTCGGTCAGACCTGAAGCCACCAGCAGGGGACGGAGGGCGTAAAAACCCCAGAAACCGTAGACTATCGAAGGTATTCCCGCCAGCAGGTCAACCAGGCTGCGAAGAATGCCCGAGGTGCGGGTACCCCTGTAATATTCGGCAATGAACAGTGACGTGGAGAAGGCCATGGGTATGCATATTATCAGCGCCAGGATGGAGGTAATGACCGTCCCCGCGATAAATGACATGGCCCCGTACTCCTCGCTCCCTGAAGTGGGGTTCCAGGCTGACGAGGTGATGAACCTCAGCCCGAACTCCCTGAATGCCGGGACAGCGCCCCCGAAAAGGGAGACAACTATCCCGGCACTGAGAAGAAGTATTGTCAGTGACGAGATGAAAAGCAGCGCCTTTGTTACCCTGTCTCCTGACATTCCCTGTTACTTCAGAAGTGTTTCACCCTGGTAGGTTATCCCCTTCAGCAGTGTGGCAGCCTGGATGGCGGCATTCTGCGGGAGCGCAGCATAATGTACACTGGTTGCAATTGCTTGAGCTTCCTCACCGGTGAGCCATTTTACTGTATTGACTGTGGCCCCGGCAGCCTCACGGGTGTGGTTCCCGTAGGCAAGGTCACTGTAGAGGATGATCCAGGTAAAGCTGGAAATTGGATAGGCTGAAGGATTGGGCGAGTTGGTAAGCATCACCCTGGTGTCAGCAGGTATTTCAGCTGCGGCGGCAGCGGTGAACGACTCGAGCGTCGGCTCGATGAAAAAACCTGCACTGTTCATCAGTTTAGCCATAGGAATCTTCTGGGCAAATGCATATTCATAACCTATGTAGCCTATCGAGCCTTCGCTCTGACTGATTGTTCCTGCCACGCCCGGATTGCCCTTTGCGCCAATACCTGAAGGCCAGTTGAGAGCCTTGCCTGTTCCGAGCTGAGTATTCCAGGCCGGACTGACCTTCGACATGTAGTCACTGAAGATGTACGTGGTGCCGCTGCCATCGGAACGGTAAACGACGGTGATCTCCATATCAGGAATGACGAGTCCCGGGTTGGTGGCCAGAATTTTCGGGTCATTCCACATTTTTATACTTCCCAGGAAGATACCCTCAAGGAGTTCAGGGGTGAGTTTAAGGTCAGTCACCCCGGGAAGATTGTAGGCTATCACCACTGCACCGATACATGTGGGGATGTGAACCACCTTGCCGGGCATTTCTGACAGCTCAGCATCGGAGAGATATGCGTCAGTTGCAGCGAAGTCGACTACCTGGTCACGGAGGCTCTTTATGCCGCCGCCTGAGCCGATACCACCGTAGTTGATGAGCGGACCGCCTGCCTCATTGTATTTCTTGAAGGCGAGGTTGTAGAATGGCTGCGGGAAAGTGGCCCCTGCAGCTGAAAGGGTTACCTGCTTCTGCTTGCCGGTGGTGGAACCGCCGCCTCCGCATGAGACGAGCAGCAAAGCCACGGAGGCCAGAATGATTAAAACCTGTTTTTTCATGTTTGTTTTGTTATGAATTTAAAACTTTTTTCTGGTTTATTGAATTGCAGAGCCCCTTTCAGTTGCCGGAACTGTCAGAATTTTGCCTCTATGTTGAGGCCAATCGTACCGACATTGTCAGAATTCTCTGCCGATGGAATGTAACCTGAATAATTGGGAGAAATCCTCACGTTCTTAACCGGGGAAAAGTCAATTCCGGCATAAATGTACGAACCGTCCTTGCTTAGATTCCACGGATCCTGAGCACCCTCCATGGTGACTGAAGAAATGCGGTCAAACCTCGCAAAAAGCCTGACTCTTTCTGCCACAGCTACCCTTCCAAAGATACTTATGCCTGAGTAGTTGCGCCCTTCAGTCATCGAGGAATTGTCCTGTCTGAAATACTCAGCCCCGGCATTGAATTTCGGACCAAGCCAGGCTGCTGTGATGCTGGCGGTGCGCTGCATTCTGCCGTTGGGGCCCATCATGTCATAATAACCCCTGAAAAGGAGATTTTCTACGGGAGTAAGGGTGAAGCCTGCAGTAAGCCTGTAGGTTCCGTTTGCGGATATATCCTTGAAACCGCGCCCGTTTGTGACTGAAAGGTCAAGGTCAAGGAACTCCCCGGCCTGTACAACAGTCATCACCCCCAGGTCAGCCGCCTGTATCATCCCTGAATAATCTATCGGAGGCTTTGTAACATACCTGTATCCCCAGATCTTTTCCATCATGGAGATCTGCTCGGTACCGATCAGTCCGCCGCGGAAGAGGATTTTACCGTTGTCATACTGAAGGTATGCGTTTCGCAGGTATCCTGAATAAATTGTTTTTCCGTTGATAACCTCGGTGGTGCCGTCATACATAACCCTGCTGGAAATCTCTTTCGAAAAACTGAAATCATATCCGAAGTAGGAGCGTGTCACTTCGAAGGCAGAATTATTGTCACCGCCTGAAAAAGTGGTGTGGTAGTTGGCATACAGCAATCCGAAGAACTTGCCCGAGGGCTTGAAATCATCACTCTGCTGCGCTCCGCATGGTACTGCCGTCAGCATAATAATGCCAAGAGCGACAGGTAAAATCTTCATTTTCATTTAATTAATAATTGAAGGTTTGACAATACAAAAATCTTTCACTTTTGTTACATTCAGATTACACAAATGTGACAAAGTTGTTACAAACATAGTAATCCCCTGTTAATGCCACGGCAGTAAAAAGACTGAAAACCGGCTCGGTGTAAATCGTTAACTTTACGGTATGATAATTGCAAGTCACGACCTGAGATGAAACAGATTATTGTTACAGTTATACTTGCGGCCTTGATGAACGTCACAGCCGGGCAGAGCGTAGGTAATCCCAATTACGGCCTGAAATCTCCGCTCACGGCAGAGATTGTCAGGGTCGATTTTAATTCCGACGCCACGGTTGTCTGGCTGACTATAATGAGTGACATCAACAATGCATGGTTTTGCATTGACAGGAACACTTTCCTTGTAAAGCCTGACGGAGTAAAGCTGAAGCTTACCGGGCTTAAGGGCCTGCCGTACTGCCCTGCAACATACAAGTTCAAAAAGCCTGGTGAAAAGACCTCTTTTTCACTTACATTTCCCGCTACCGGAGTCCTTCCCTGGTTTTCGATAGTCGAGGAGTGCGTCGGAGGATGTCTCTCTTTCAGGGGAGTTGTAACGGATGCCGGGCTGAACGGAAAACTGAACGAGGCTTTCGCGCTGTCAGGCGCTGGCAGTTCAATGGCCGCATACCGCATTTATGAGGAGATCATCAATGAGACCGACAGCCTGAACCTGGGCATTGAGGGTTCGGTCTACACCTCCCTGATAATGCTTGACCGGAGCATGGGCAGGCATGAAAGCGCAAGACAATGGTACAACAGGATGATGACCTCACACACGCCCGACCTGAAACTGTACATTGAGAACTTGAAGCGGCAGGGGATTGAATTCTGAAAACAAAATGACAAGTGCCGGATGAGACAACCGGATTGACGGGCCGGATTTTATAACAGCAACGGCCCCAGGTAAAAAAAGAAGAGCCCCGGAAATGAGGCTCTTCGTATTTTTTTACAGGCTGGTCAGTCTAGAAATGGAAGTCGAGTCCGATAGCTGCAACCCATGTCTTGTTATTATAGGTATTGATTGCAGGAGCCTGGACCAGTATGGGTGTCCTGGTTATCACATGGGTGTAGGTTTCACTTGCTTCCTGATAGATTGTATATGAACCGCCGAGGTTGATGTCAATCATATCATTGACCTTGAAACCGAAACCGCCGCCGAATGTGTTTGTATTAAGACTGTATTTCAGATCGCTCTGGAAATTGTCATTCACACCTGTGACAGTAGTAAGCCAGCCGGCACTTGCAAAGAGCCTGTCAGTAATTCCAACCTGTATACCGAGTCCGGCTTCGATGAAGTTTTTGTTGATCATCTCAACATCCACATCCGGCATGCCGTCATAGTCGACATTCTTGTCGAAGTAATAGTTGAAGCTGCCTGAGATCAGAAATCTTTCAGACGGTTTCACGTCAACGCCTACTGAAAGCATTGCTGGCATGTCCTTGGTGGCCACAGAGTCCTGAATGAACAGTCCGGCGGTCTTGTTGTCATTGACTGTGGTTGTCAGGTCAAGATTGGTCTTGAATTCATATTTGACCGCAATGTTCAGGAGGTCTCCCACCGGGGAGAAGTTGGCTGAAAGGATGGGGGTGAAGCCTGTTCCCTTCATTACTGCATCAGCATATGTGTTGGAAGTCTGTGCTGCTCTTGCAGGCTGTCCGATAGTTGTAAAGAATGCGGGTGCTGAGATCATTGCTCCGGTAGGATTGACCAGCGGGTGTACGGGGTTGATCATAATGTTTTCGATTGAACCTTCGTACTTGTCATTGGCGAATATAACCCTCAGGCCTGCGGCAACTGAAAACATCTCATTGATTTCATAGGAAAGGTTGACCTGAGGTCCCATGTATATAGATGAGCCTTTGAAGGATAAGGTTTCCACTGAATAGTTGGTTGTCGTCAGTCCTGCACCTGTCAGAAGAGGTTTAAGGTCAGCAATCTGCATTTCGAACATGGCAAGGCCATTTTCATAATCTGCGCCACCGCCACCTCCAACCGGGTTAAATCCCAGTGAGAGCGCCAGTTTACCGGTCTTGTATGCGGCATAGATCCCCGGAAAGAACGGAGCACTTACCTTGCCTACATATTCCTTCGGATTACCGTTGAGGTAGATGTAGTTTGTTGTGATTGACTTCGTCTGACCGATTGTCTGGTTGTTGAGTGAGAGATGGAAACCGTCTGACAGCTTTGTAAGACCTGCCGGGTTAAAGTAGACCGCGTCAATGCCTGTGGAGGCGTTACGGCTCTGGAGCCTGGTGTAAAGGGCACTCTGGTTGGTGTTTGTAACAAGGCCGCCTGCAAAGAGAGAGCCTGTGACAACGAGTGCGGAAATAACTGAAATGATCCTTTTCATTGATTTCTTTTTTAATTACACATTTTGAGTTTTACTGTGCAGTATTTGTGAAAGCGGCGTAAAAGTATGAAAAAAACTGAATTATCACACTATAGGCCGATATTTAGTGAAAACCTGTCAGTATACTGATAAGATCTTCACTGAGTGAATAACCTGAGAAGAATGCCACTCCTGCGGCACCCCTGGAGTGGGATGCGTTTATCTCGGCAACCATAAGGTCAGGAGTGATCTTGTTATGAGATGTTATTAACCCGATGCCGGGAATGACACTGCATTTGTTACCGGCAGTGACCAAAGCCCTGTCAAGGTACTTGATGAAGTAGGAGAGGCTGTCAGTATACAGCATCGGGCATGCATAATCTATCAGCACCTCATCCGCCCAGGTTACCCAGCTCTGGCCTATTTCAATTTCTGATTCTGCAGGGTCCGGGAAGACATCGACACCCAGGGTCATGTCCTTACCCGAACTTTCAATCATCTTCCTGACCGCCCTGAACTCAGGCTCCGGAGCATTCTCTTTACTGCCGGCAATGGTTGCTGTGATTAGAACCGGCAACGTGACAACTGTTCCCGGGAGTCCTGAAAAGTCATCTTTCATTCCGGATTATTTTTCGGGGTTTGTGTAGTTGCTCCATATTTCCTCCCTTACTTTCCTGTTTTCAATTATTTCATTGGCTATGGCGAGATTATGCTCAGCTTTTGATGCCAGTGAACCCGAAGATGAGCGGGCTAGCTCCGTGAGCGGGCCTATAGCTTCTTCAGGCCTGCCCCCTACAATCAGGAGGTTGAGCTTTGTCAACGCGCCTCCGGAGTAAAGTTTGCCGGTGTACTCCTCGGTAAAGGGAAAGTATTTTCCGATGCAGTCACGGGCGGCTGACTCGGCAAGCAATTTTATCCTCTCCTTCTGGTTGCCGACATTAGGTCCGCCGAACATCCCGAAAATCGTGTATTTTGATTTGACATAAGTGTTTTTCTCCCCGGCGCATCTGTCAATGACCTCCCCATCAGACCCATAAAGTGTCATATATGTGTTGGCAAAGAGAAAGAAGTCTTTTGCTAGCATGGAACCCCCTTCATCATTCTCGTCCAGGTAAACTTCCCAGTCTACCCACAGCCTCAGTGAATCAAGTGCCACCAGCAGGCTTGCTCCGGATTCTTTGCAGATCGCCCTTACAGTGTCGGCAAACTCTGGCTGCTGCATCGAGAGAACAGAAAATCCCTCCCTCAGGGTGTCTGCAATCATGAAAACCGCACGGGGATCCTGCTGAACCATTCCGGACAGACCGATCGCATATCCGGTCACGGCCGAGGCGTAGCCCTGTTCATGGCGGTCTTTTATGTACTCAGGAACCTGGTAATCATAGAAATTGACAAATATGAACCTGTTACTGTCTCCGGGCAGGATTGCCTCAGGAGGGACGGTTCTCTCCATGTTCACAATTGTGGAACATGATGTGACAAGTGTTAGTGCGCATGCCAGAGCGGGTATGATGAAGAACTTTTTCATTGTCTTTCTCTTCCGAAATTCATTTAAAGTTATGCCAAACCGGGATTAAAACAAAAAAGAGGTGCTCATCGTTGAGATGAACACCTCTTTTATCGAAACTAACCAAATTCTGTAACTAAAGCACTATTTCCACCTTGATGTCGTCGAGGAAGATACGGTTCTTGTTATTTGTTACCACAGTCGGACGCAGGTCATAATCGCCCCCCAGGAATTTAATCTGGGTTTCCGATGTGGCTCCTGTGATTGTGAATGTGCGGGTAGCCGCAGGAGCGCTCCACATACTGTTGCAATAATCGGCTACGGCACCGGCATCAGCAGGATAAACCGGCCAGTTGTCGATTACGAACTGACTCTCACTCACTGTTCCAGGCCCTATTACGCTGACTTTCAAAATATTGTCATCCATTGTGCCGGCTGCGGTCATATAGGGTATGGCCTTGAATGTCACCGTTACAGTCTGTGTGCCTTGAAGTTTGGAGAGTGCAGGTGAGATCAGGTCACCGCCATAGCTGGTTTTGCCCACCTTTACAAATCCCTGTCTTGCATAGAGCAGAGGTGTACTTCCGCTGCTTTCAACGGTGTTGACAGTGCTGGTCCAGCCCCTGTCCTTCTGCTCCTGTGTCCAGTTGTCTATTCGTGTCTCACCGGTTGTTGTGTAGAAGATCGGGCTGCCGTAGGCAAGCCAGCTGAAGTCTTCCTCGAGTAC
>CAZOHL010000072.1:14046-15681 GCA_964579645.1 uncultured Rikenella sp.
TATCGGATCTTCCTTGCATGAAGAGACGAGGAACAGCGAGAGGAGGAACAGCGGAAGCAATATCAGTGCTGTTCTTCCGGAGTTGGTTATGTTCTTGTTTTTCATTTCTTGACTGTTTTGCTGGTTATTTGCTTCCGGTGATAGCCTGCTTGCTCCACCAGACCGGTGTTTTCATATCATTCTCACCACCCATCCCGCTGAGGGCGTCAGCAGCATTTTCTGAGTTGGTGAGCATTGTAATATTAGGATAGCCAAGACGCGTCGGGAAGACCTTGTCATTGTATATTGTTCCTTCTCCTATTGTGAGGACCGGATATCCCGTGCGGCGATACTCATGATATGCCTCCATCCCTACCCAGAACAGAGCAAGCCATTTCTGATTACCAAGAAATTCCTCCTTATTCGTTGCAAGGTCCCATGATCCAAGTGGTGAAGCAAGATAGGCGTCAATGTCAGCTGACGTGATTGTCACTGCCGGATCAGAAAAGGCTCCCTGTTCTGACCATTTCTGCATCGATGCCCTGACGCCTGCCTCATAGTAGTTCCTGGCGGCAGTCTGACCTCCGCTGATCCATCCCTTCAGTGCAGCCTCGGCAAGGATGAACTGAATCTCTGCATAATCCATGTAGGTAGCAGGCGCATCCCTTCTGCAGAAGACCTTGTAGTTGAGCCATGAGGTTCCCCTGTCGACTTCGCTTCGTTCGATGTCAGTACATCCTGAAACGGTTCCTTTCCAGACATTTGCGGGATTAACCTGGGCATTCGGATTCTTCTTGCCGATAACCGGAAGACGGGGATCAACATAGACCTGGTTGCCATTTATGTCAGTCTGTACGGTAAGCTTGATAAGCTGCTCGGTGAGCTTCCTTCCGCTCGAGGTAAATTCGCTTTCAGTCGTCGTGCCGAAGTTGCTTATATAAGGATCTGTACCTGTGAACTTCACGGTTGCATTATCTGTATTTGAAGTGAATACAGGATATTTGTCAGGATTGCCAAGAATCGTGTTCATCCTGGTGCTGACATTCATTTCAGTACGACCGCTGACCCTGCAGAGTAGCCTGAGATAAAGCGAGTTGTTGAACTTCCGCCATGCCGCCATATTGCCGCCGTACATGCCGTCCATTGCAGGATTCAGGAACACGGGGTTTGTGGCATAGATATCATTAGCTTTTTCAAGCTCCTCAAAAAGGAATTCGTAAACCTCTTTCTGGGTGTTGAACTTCGGGGTCAGTGTACCGCCCGGTTTCCTTGCCGTGAAGGCTTCTTCATAGGGAATGCTTCCGAACATGTCTGTCATATTCGAAAAGAAGAGTACCCTGAAGGTCAGTGCAATGGCCTCAAGTGACCTGTCACCGTGCTCTATCGACAACTCATACATGTGATCAATGTTCTTTCCGTAAGTGGCGTAGTGATTCCAGAAGCCGTACCAGTCCCTCGAGTCCTCGAGGAAATACTGGTGCTCCCTGCGCGTCACACCTCCCGTGAAAGCGGTGAACTGAATCAGTTCATTGTTGTAGTAATGCGTGCGGTTAAGCCACTGGTTGGCAGAGTTGTACAGCAGGGGTTCGAACATGCCTGAAGGCTGTATCATCCCCACCAGGGTCTTGTTTGGATTCGTGTTTATCTCCTCAAAAT
>CAZOHL010000073.1:0-15621 GCA_964579645.1 uncultured Rikenella sp.
TGCCCAGAAGAAGAAGGCATTCATGGCATCCATGCGCCCATTCTCCTTGATTGTATTGGCAGGAATGGAATACGCTTCCCTCATGCTTTCAAGTGCAGGATCATCCATAAAGAGACCTGTATAATAGGCCGCGTTGCTGCTCACTGCCCTGACCCTGTCATGGGTGAGGGTAAGGACCCCGGTCTGCGGATCATAGGTGTTTGCCCGCAGAGCCTTCTGCAGCCTCACCTCCAGCATTGCCTGTTTTTCCTTTTCGATTTTGTCATAGGGAAGGCCGAATTCACTTTCAGACCACTCATCGAGAATGCTCACTGACTCACGGTGCAGCCAGTCGGCAGACCAGTCAGGAGCAAGGTACGCGCCGTGGCCCCAGACTGTTCCAACCTGTTGCCCGCCGATTGACTGCCAGACATTCTGGCCGTCCTTTATCTGCTGTGCCGTGAAAAGAACCTCACCGCTTTCAGTGACAACCTTATCGGGAATGGGCGGCTTGAGCCTGTAGATCTCTTTTCCGAAGAAAAGCAAAACGGAAAAGCTCAGGAGAGTGACCAGCATAAGACCGATCCAGAGAGTTCTTGTATTCATAATCAGGTATTTAGGGGTTAAATTAATGAATCAGAATCAGAATCTCATGAAAGTAAATTAGGCAATTAATGCATATAAGTCAATTGAAAGTGCTATTTATGATCCATTTTTCGTGTGTCATTGTCCGTGTCCGCAGGCAGGAGCTGCTGCAGGTCCGGCCATTGCTTCATTGTGCTCTGCAGCATGCTCGTGTTCTTCGCCTTCGGCGAACTTGAAGAAGCTTACATAAGCTGCCACATATTTTCTGCCGGCTGTGACATCATTGACGTCAAAATCCTTCAGCGCCATCACATTATCAAAACGTACATGCAGTTCATGTTTCATCTCTTCGGGAACCTTCCCTGCAAGAGGCGTGAGATTACCGACCTCGATTGACCTGTCGGCTGCAAGGACCCGTTCATCAACCGGGGTACCTGCCGGCCTGACACCGGTGAAGCCAACGCCCTCTCCCATTCTGTGGAGCCTGACAAGAGTGTCAAAGAAATACCTGTCTGAAAGTATATGTGCTTCCGGCCCGAGTTTTCTTACTTTGATTGTAAGTGCAAAGGCCTCCCTGAGTTCAGCCTCATCAGCTTCCTTAATCCACTTCAGGGCGTAATTGATGTTGTTGACGTCCAGTGCAAGCTTTGCATCTTTGATCACCGGGCCGTCCATTGTATCACAGTGCGCAAGGGAAATCCCCGTTGAAAGAATCATAAAAAGTGCGGTTAAAACAGCCAGTCGTACCGACCTGCCTGGAAGCCTGTTACGATTACCCTTTTCTTCTTTTGCGTTTCTCAGTTTGATTTTTCTCATGTCGTTTGTCTTTTAATGTTTAACATAATTTTCTGAGACAAAACTAAAACCGTCAGAAACGGGAATCGCCCCTTTTTATAAACCGGGACCTGTTTGCCAAGGCTGAATTGGTGCTGCTTTGTAAAAAAGGACCTGATATTGTCGTATGATCAGTTAGTGCATAAAAATGCATGACATTAAAATACCGCAAAACCTGACCTGCTTCGCCGCATGGCCTCCGGTGATTCAGGAATGATCAGGAATGCAAAAGGTTTTTCCTGTATTCCGAAGGGGTCATTCCGGTGAATTGCCTGAAAACCCTGTTGAAGGCGGATTTGGAATTGAATCCGCATTCGAAGGCAATACCAAGCAGTGTCAGGTTTTCTGATCCGCCCGATGCCAGTCGTTCCCTGAAAGCATCCACCCGGTACCTGTTTATGAAATCATGGAAATTCTGTCCGAACTGTTCATTGATAACCTGTGACAGGTAATGTGCCGGGATCTCAAGGTCAGCGGCAAGCTGTGGTAAAGAAAGCTCCGGCTCCAGGTATGGCCTGGAGGAATCCATGAATTCCTTAATCCTGGTAGCGAAGGCTCCGGCATCAGTAGCAGAGAGCCTGGATCCTGAATACCTGGGCTGGGTAGCGGCATTCTCCGCGTTCAGCACCATGCTTCCGGGAGAGAATATAACCCTCTGCCTGAGACCGAACCACCCGATGAGAATAACGAACACCGAAAGGGTGAGGAAGAGGCCGTCAGTGCAGAATGCGGCGGAGAACATATTCAGAATATGATGTATCACGGTAATCGAGATGAGAACGGTCCAGATGATCCCGAAAGCTATAGTAAGTCGCCTTATCCAGTGAAGATCAACGCCTTCAGCGCTGGAAAAATTATTTGAGATGTTCATATCGAGTTTCCTGAAGAGCCTCATTGTCATGAGGAAATAGACAGTGCCGGAAAGAGCCGTCAGAATAAGGAAAAGCGAAAAGAGCGGGGGGGTGCCCTGTCCGGGGGTGACCTCTTCCAGGTTCAGCCTGGCCGAGAGTTCAGGATTGAATGACGCGGCAAGGATATACGCATTGAACAGCAGGAACGGGATGAGGTGCAGGCTGTCTTTAGCGGTTATCCGGGTCCTTCCGGTAACCAGTGTCATGACATAGGCATAAAGAAAGGGACCGTGGAGCATCAGCAGGGAGATCAGTGATACTGACAGCAAAAGGAACCTGGTAAACAGCTCATGCGAATAGAAGGCATAAACCCCGATAAACAGCCCGAGATAGATAAGCCAGAGAACAAGAATGTTGTCATGCAGGGCCCTCGGCTTTTTCTGCAACAGCAGCGCGGTAAAGAAAAACGCGTTGAAAGATGCTATCAGAAAGGCGTATATCATACAACAAAACTAATCATTCCCTTTTCGGTTTCAATTTATTAAATTGCATTCCCTAATCCAGGAAAAGATTCTGAAATTTGAATATTGCCGGTGAACATAACAACAGCCTTGCGGGGCTGCCTGTCACTGATCCTGTCCTGGTCTTTGCAATCATATTGTTGATTATCCTTCTTTCACCTGTGATTCTGAGGAAGATCCGTGTACCGGGAATAATCGGGCTCATTGTTTCAGGGATAATAATAGGGCCGGCAGGTTTCAATATTATCGAAAAGAACCAGGCAATAGACCTGTTTGCCACGATCGGGATGCTGTTCCTTATGTTTATTGCCGGGCTTGATCTTGATCAGCAGCAATTCCGCCGTACCAGGCACAAAAGCCTTCTCTTCGGATTTCTTACATATACAATTCCCTTTGCAACAGGCTTGCCGGTTTGTTATTATCTCCTCGATTTCAACATGATTACAAGCCTGATGGTTTCCAATATGTTCGCAACCCACACGATGGTTTCCTATCCCGTTGTCTCGAGGCTTGGCCTGACACGGAATGAAGCCGTTGCGGTTGCCACAGGGGGAACCATTATAACAGATACCCTTGTGCTGTTCGTTCTTGCAGTCATTACCGGGACTCTCTCTGAAAGCAACGGACCGGGTCTTTATGTCAGGCTTCTGCTGTTGTTCATCGCGTTTCTCCTGTTCCTTGTTTATGTTATCCTTCCTGTTTCACGCTGGGCGTTCCGCCGACTTGAAGACGACAACTATTCTCAATTCGTGTATGCTGCATTTGTTGTGTTCGTGTGTGCGATCCTTGCCATGGCAGCGGGCCTCGAACCGATTATCGGAGCTTTTGCGGCAGGATTCCTGCTCAACAGGCTTATACCGGCCGATTCAATCCTCAGAAACAGGATAGACTTTACCGGAAATGCCCTGTTTATTCCATTTTTCCTGGTCAGCGTTGGGATGATTGTGGACCTGAGGATAGTCCTCTCAAGCCCGATGACAATAATCATTGCAGTGGTTCTCACTGCGGTGGCGCTAGCCGGCAAATTCCTTGCAGCAGAATTAACCTCGCGCATCCTGGGTTTTACGGGAGATCAGCGACGGCTACTTTTCGGGCTCACAAGCTCACACGCGGCTGCTATACTTGCCGTAATAATGGTCGGGTTCAGGATCGGGATAATTGATGAAACCATAATTAACGGAACAATCTTCCTTATCCTTATAACCTGCCTTGTCTCCTCGGTTGTAACAGAGTCTGCCGGAAGGAAAATTGCCCTTGGCAAGGCTGAACTTAACGGAAAGCCTGACATTCCGGAACAGGATACGGTCATGGTTTCACTCTCGAATCCCGCCAATGTCGAAAGGCTTGTCAACCTTGCCTTTGCCCTAAAAAAGAAGGACACAGGCAACCCGGTATATGCCCTGTCGGTTATCGACGACGGTGAATCGTCGGAGGAAAAGCTTATCTCTGCGAAAGCGGTGCTTGAGCGTGTGGCAGCTGTTGCAACTGCGGCAGGGAGGAACCTGGAGCCGGTAATCACATATGACAATAACCCTTCAGCCGGAATAAAACGCGCCGCCAGGGAGCGGGAGGCTACAGATATAATTATTGGCGTGCCGGGAAAACCAACCCTGGCAGACCTTCTGTTTGGCCGGGCCATTGAGCTGCTTATAACAAACTCCGTCCAGAACGTTTATCTGTTCAATCCCGCCATTCCCAATAACCTTTTCAGGAAGATTCATATTTTCATCCCGCCAAACATAGAGAAGGAGAAAAACTTCAAACACATACTTGACAGGGTGATCAGCCTCGCCGGCAAGACATCAGCTCCGGTTGAGTTCCATTGTTTTCCGGGTTCCTCCTTCGCTCCTGCGGAACATCTCAGGAAAAACAGACATCAGGGCAATTATAAATCGAATCATTACACTGACGAAAAGGATTTGCCCGATATCACACAGCTTCTCGGGCGTGATGACCTGCCTGTTATAATAACACCCCAGAGAGGCAGCCTGTCATACAGTACTCCCTATGACAGCTGGCGCAAGAGACTTATCAAGAAAACCGGGGAGCAAGGGTACATCATTGTGTATCCGGGAATGGCGGGGACGGGGAACTGATACCCGGGGGCGCCCGGATGACAGATTTTAGTTTCTATCTTTAGTGATTGTTCCCTGATGAAAGACCAGAGTCATGAAGATCATATGGAAATACCTGAAGCCCTTTAAGAAATGGCTTTTTCTGTCAATGGGTCTGGCGGCAGTTGCCCAGATCCTCGAGCTTATTGACCCGATCATTTTCGGGAAAATCATTGACAATTTTGCCGTAAACACTGACGGCCGCAGTCAGCATGAGCTGGTGAACGGAGCGCTGAGGCTGCTGGCGCTCGCAGTTGGAATTGCCCTGCTGGCACGCCTGGCTCACGCTTTTACAGAATACTTTACCAGGCTGGTAGTGCAGAAATTCGGTCTTTCGATCTTTGACGAGGGTCTGAAACAGACACTGCGCCTCCCTTACTTCGAATTCGAGGAAACAAGCAGCGGGCACGTGCTGTCGTTGCTGCAGAAGGTTCGCAATGACAATGAACGGTTCATCAGTTCCTTCATTTCGACCTTGTTTTCTGCAATAGTAGGGGTGGCGTTCCTGATCTGGTATTCTATAACAAAACACTGGGCTCTGATTCCGGTATTCCTTATCGGTGTGGTGTGGCTGGGCGGGCTGACAGGGCTGCTGAGCAAAAAAATCAAGACAATTCAGCGCTCCGTAATACAGGAAACCAACAGGATGAGCGGCGCCATCACTGAGTCACTCAGGAATATAGAGTTCATCAAGAGTATGGGCCTTACATGGCCCGAAATAAAGAGACTCAGGACCTATACCGGGAAAATCTTCAACCTCGAGATGCAGAAGGTAAGGAAGATCAGGACCCTTACGTTCCTGCAGAAATCGGTGCTTTTGTTACTGAAGGAATCGATACTGTTCATTTTGCTGTGGCTCATTTTCAGGAATCAGCTGACTACCGGTGAGCTGATAGCAATGCAGTTTATCTCCACCCGCATCATGTTCCCGCTTCAGGATCTGGGCTCAATAATACTTGCATACCGCGAAGCCGAGGCTTCGCTGCAGATATTCAGCAACCTGATGAAGAAAGAGCCGGAATTCCGGCCTGAGGAGCCTGTCGATATCGGGGAAATTGAAAAGCTCCGTTTCGATGATGTCAGCTTCCGTTACCGGAAAGCTGATCATGATGCAGTTGAAAACCTGTCATTCAGTGCCGGAATCGGGGAGACCGTTGCTTTCGTCGGCCCTTCGGGATGTGGCAAATCGACCCTTGTCAAGTTGCTCGTGGGTCTCTATTCCCCCACAAGGGGAACCATCTTCTTCGATGATGTCCCGGCACGGGAGATCAGATATAACCGGATGAGGCGGCAGCTCGGTTTCGTGACGCAGGACACCCAGCTCTTTTCAGGTTCGGTCCGTGCCAACCTTCAGTTTGTAAAACCCGAGGCCACGGATGAGGAGATCATTGCGGCACTGAAGAAAGCCTCGTCCCTCAGGCTCGTGGAGGAGTCGCCCGCAGGGCTTGACACAATCCTTGGCGAAGGAGGAAAGATGGTCTCAGGAGGGGAGAAGCAGAGGCTGGCCATCGCCAGGGCGCTGGTCAGGAACCCGAGGATACTTATTTTCGACGAGGCCACCTCTGCGCTTGATTCATTGACGGAGGAAGAGATAACCGACACACTCCGGGAGATATCGGCAGGAAAAAAACAGATCATTCTCATGATAGCACACCGGCTCTCAACAATAATGCACGCTGACCGCATCTACGTTTTGGAAAAGGGAAGGATTGTTGAGGAAGGTAACCATTCCATGCTCCTCGAAAACAAGGGACTTTATTACGCCATGTGGAGGCAACAGATAGGAGAGAGAAAATCAGTGGCCGAACATGCATGGCAATAGCCGGAATAACTGCCGGCAATATTCATGTCATATGCAAAAATCCCGGGAACATTGCTGTTAAAGGAAAACAGTTCAGGTTTGAATTAACCGGGATTGTCTTACTTTTATCTGAAATTCAACCAGCCACCTGGTTTTAATATTAAGCTATACAATTCTTACAGCCTTATGAATACAAATACCACAAAACTATCCCTGAAAGAAAAAATAGGATATGGCCTTGGCGATACTGCCTCGCACTTTGTCTGGGACATGGTAGGCTTCTGGATATTGATCTTTTATACCGACACATTCGGAATATCTGCGGCTGCAGCCGGCACCATCATGCTGATAGCCAGGTTCTGGGACATGGTAAGTGATCCGCTCATGGGGATAATTGCAGACCGCACAAACACGCGCTGGGGCAAGTTCCGTCCCTACCTTCTGTGGATGGCCCTTCCGTACGGCGTGCTGGCAGTACTTACATTTTCAACGCCTGATTTCGGCCCGACAGGAAAAGTGATCTATGCCGGAGCAACATATCTGCTGTTGATGACCGTCTTTACTGCAATCAACCTTCCCTATTCATCGCTGGGTGCCGTAATGACCTCAGACTCATATGAACGGGCCGGACTGAACTCCTACCGGTTCATTTTTGCCTTTGCCGGACAGTTTATAGTAACGGGAACCGCCCTGTACCTGGCCAACTGGTTCGGAAAGGGCGACAACGCCAAAGGGTATCAGTTGACCCTGTTACTGTTTGCGGCAATAAGTTTTGTGCTTTTCCTGATCACATTCAAAACAACGAAGGAGCGGGTTCAGCCTCCTCCGTCCCAGCAGCACAACCTTAAACAGGACATCAAAAACCTCTTCAGGAACCGCCCCTGGGTCATCCTGTTCTTTGTGGGAATTGTCTCATTCATCATGTTTGCGCTGCAGAATCTTTCAATTGCCTATTATTTCAAATATTATATCGGCAATGAACAGACCGTACAGCTATTCAATGTCATTGGTACCGTTGCTCTGATAGCAGGCATCCCGTTTTCAAAGCCTCTTGCAAAGAGGTTCGGGAAGCGGAATGTATTTATTGCCAGCTCACTGCTTTCCGGCCTGTTTTTCATTCTCTTGTATTTCCCGGGCAGCGAGAATATGACTGCTGTTTATATTCTGAATATCCTTGCGAAATTTACCTATGCGCCTGCAGTTCCCCTCCTCTGGACAATGCTTGCAGATACCGCTGATTACTCCGAATGGAAGTTTGGCCGGCGTGCAACCGGACTCGTATTCTCGGCAGCCACATTTGCACAGAAGGCCGGATGGGGCATAGGAGGCGCACTGGCCGGCTGGATGCTTGCCATTTTTCACTTCGTTCCCAATACCGAACAGTCTGCCGATACTATCAAAGGAATTAAACTGATGATCTCAGTCTTTCCCGGAATTCTTTATATGTCATGCGCAATACTGCTCTACTTCTATGCAATTGACCATAAAACCTGCCTGCTGATGCAGGAAGAACTGGAAAAAAGGAGGGAAGAATCGGAATAGAGCAGAAAGGGATTCCGGCCGGACGTACAAGGTTTGGAATATCATCAGTGCGTTTGGCAAATACTACCGGTCATGAAGTCCTGTACGACCTTCAAAAAACAATTATATCGTCAGCAACATGAAAAAGCTTTTTCCAATCCTGATTATTGCCCTGGCAGCCCTGGCAGTCGTTTCATGCAACCCAAAACCGTCCGCTACCGGCAAAACCGCAGCCGACATCCTGGGGTCGCCTGATTACCTGGCAATCTCATACGGGGGTTATCGGGATACTACAAGGGATATTCAGCCTACGATTCCCCAGCTGAAGGAAGATATGAAAATATTGTCGGCCATGGGAATCAAAGTGGTTCGCACCTATAATGTCCATCTTGACGAAGCCGCCAACCTGCTCGAAGCAATAAGGCAGCTTAAGAATGATGATCCGGAGTTTGAAATGTATGTGATGCTTGGTGCCTGGATAGACTGCAGAAATGCCTGGACTACGCTCCCTGACCGCATCAGAAACGAAGAGAGTCCCAGGAACGAAACAGAGATAAGGCGTGCAGTTGAACTGACCAGGCAATACCCCGAAATTGTAAAAATACTTGCAGTGGGGAACGAAGCAATGGTGCACTGGGCATGGGATTATTATGTCGAGCCCGCCATCATACTGAAATGGGTCAATCATCTGCAGAACCTGAAGAAGGAGGGGGAATTGCCCGCAACCCTATGGATAACAAGTTCGGACAATTATGCATCATGGGGCGGCGGCGGAAGCGAGTACCACCTGGAAGATCTGAACGAGCTGATTAAAGAGGTTGATTATATTTCGATGCATACCTACCCGATGCATGAAACACATTACAGTCCCGAATTCTGGGGAATACCTGAATCGCAGGAAGATCTGCAGGATCTGGTGAAAATTGATTCGGCCATGTCAAGGGCCATGGACTATGCAATCGCCCAGTATGAAAGCGTAAAAGCCTACATGGCATCCCTGGGAGTTGATAAACCAATTCATATAGGTGAGACTGGCTGGGCTACCGTCTCAAATGAGCACTACGGAGATTCCGGATCCAGGGCGACAGATGAATATAAATCAGCAGCATTTTACAGGATGATGAGGGAGTGGACAAACGCCAACGGCATAAGCTGTTTCTGGTTTGAGGCGTTTGATGAGCCCTGGAAGAGTGCCGCAAATCCGCTGGGTTCAGAAAACCATTTCGGTCTGATAAACATTCAGGCACAGGCAAAATACGCCTTATGGGACATGGTTGATGCGGGCATTTTTGAAGGCCTCACCCGTGACGGCAAAACCGTTTCCAAAACATTTGACGGAGATTCAGTTGCCCTGATGCAACAGGTTAAAGTACCCCCGACCCTAAGGGAGACAGCGGCCGGGCGATAACAGGCTCCAGGACAATTTTCATACGCGGGGGAACCACAGGTTGTTTACTCCGGCATACGATATTCCCTTCAGGACGGCTTTAGATTGCAGGGATTATTCATCCTTAAGGATGATTATGGAAACCTGGATTACACTGTTGCCAAAAAATTAATTGACATGGGCTGAATTATTTCAGAAATTTGAAATTCAATAGACTAAAGTTGAGGCAAAAGAATTAAAACAAATTTCAACTAATCTTCAGTCATGAAAAGAAATTCACTGCTTCTCCCGTGTATAATTGTGATCTTTCTTGCAAATCCCCGGCCAGTCTTCAGCCAGGAACCGGAAGATATTACAATTGAAAGAGATATTGTTATCCTTAAAGGCAAGTTTTACAAAGCCTCAGGTGATGATTATAAACCAGTCGTTATCCTTTTACAGGGCTCTCCCGGAAACACTTATGATGTTCTGGGACTTGGAAGATCATTAAGCATGTCAGGGATAAATGCGATGACTTTCAATTACAGCGGTTCGCACCAGAGCACCGGAACTTTCAGCTTCCCCAACTGCCAGGCCGACATCGGCGCCACATACAGCTTTCTTCACAGACCTGATGTAATTGGAAAATTCAGGATAGATACTTCTTCAATCATCCTGGCAGGGTACTCATTCGGCGGAGGACATGCAACAGCTTATGCAATCAGGCACAAGGAGATAAAAAGATTAATTTCGATTGCAGGCGTGGATTGGGGAATTTTCTTTGACCAGTATCGCAGCGACCCTGCCATGAAAACCAGCCTGGATTCCAGTATTCATAAATCAATCGCTGCCGGCATCTTCCGGTTTGAACCGGGGTATCTGCCTGAAGACATCGGATCGGGCCGGAGAGTATTGGATCCGTCGTTCTTCACGACAAGGAATGCGGCTTCGCTTGCGGAAAAAGACTTTTTGATCATTTGCGCCAAGAATGATGAAGGTATTACAATGGATGACTATATCCTCCCGCTTTATAATGCATTGCAGGATGCCGGAGCAGCGAATGTACAGCTTTCTTCATTTGAGGACAATCATGCTTTCAGCGTATCGCGGGAGAAAATATCACAGACGATCTGCGACTGGGTCAAGGGAAAACATCAGGATTGATTTACTGTTTAATGGATCTGGTTCATTCTGTATCCGGTTCAAAGAATACCCACTGAACATCCGGAAGTTCTTTCTTCAGTTCTGACTCACATTTATTTATATTTAGAATCAGACTGTTAACCGAATTTGTATTTTTCATTCTTGCCTTTACAGCCACCATTATCTGCGGTCCGAGCTGAAAGGTGATCAGGTTGATGATACTGTCAATTTCAGGCCTCGACTCAAGCAGTGATTTTATCCTGGCCGTTGTCTCTTCGTCAGTGCTCTGGCCTATCAGGAGGCTTTTTATTTTAATGGCGAGGACGAATGAAATAATAACGAGAAGAACCCCGATACCTATGCTTCCGATTGCATCGAAAACCGGATTCCCGGTGATAACCGACAAGACAACTGCAACTAAAGCAAAGGTGAGCCCGAGAAGTGCAGCGGTATCCTCCCCGAGAACAACGATAAGCTCGCTCTGACGGCTGTTTTTGTACCATGTCCTCAATGGTATATTGTGCCGCAATTTCTTTATCTGCCGCAGACATCCCCACAGTGATGCCGCTTCAAAGACCATGCTGACCACAAGGACTGCGATTGCTATTCCCGGATTTTTTAAACCTTCATGAGCCCCTATCTTATGGATTCCCTCATAAATTGAGAAAAGTCCGCCCATGCTGAACAGGATCAGGGCAACCATAAATGACCAGAAATATATCTCTTTCCCATATCCCAGCGGGTGTTCCGGGTCTGGTTTTTTCTTTGCAGCTCTCAATCCCCAGAAAAGGAGTCCCTGGTTGCTGGAGTCAGCATAGGAATGAATCGATTCTGCCAGCATTGCCCCTGATCCGGTAACTACAGCTGCAACTGTTTTTGTAATGGCAATCCCGAGGTTGGCTAGTAATGCAAATGTTATCGATTTTTTAGAGGCATCCTGGTGTGACATGATTTTCTGTTTTATCTGAAACATTACCCCGGTAATGTCTTCTCAAAGGTACGAAAACCCGGCACGAAGTGGTCAATTGTTGAGGCTCTTGCACAATTTTCCTCCCCAATTCTTGCACCAAACTGGCCCCGGCCGGTATGGTTGGAATATTCAGCTTCTGCATTAAGAGCGCCTTCAAGCCGGCATATCGTGATTTGACTTAGCTGAATATTACGGTTCTTTGTATATTTATAACCTGACTGGCAAAAGATCAGACTAATTTTTACCTATTGATATAAATTGATGGAGAAAAGAGAGACACACCTGAGGGTGTTAATGATTGATGCATCAAACGGATATTACCGGATTAACAGGTATCCGGTGGGTTCATTTTTTGGTCCTGTTGACCTGGGTATTCACCTGTCGTATAAGCATAACAGCCTGAACATCGGTGCCGGTTTGCTGGCGGGGAGCATATTCCCGGGGTCGAACAGGCTGATATTCAGCGGTATTTCACCATCATGGCATGGCTTTTTCGTCTCCGCTATGGGAGGTGCTGCCCTGGTTTTTAATAATTTGGGAATTAATCTCCTTTCAATAATCGGCAAGGCTGAAAAACCTTCCATCCTGTACCTGAATCGTAATCATGGCGAAGAGGTCGAAGTGGAACTGTACCCCACCGATCCAAATACCCTGTGGGAAACAGGAAGGGGAGGCATATACGGTGTTATGCAGCATTCCCTGGATCAATATTCCATGAGATACGAAAAGGACCCCAGGGTATTGGCTGTTGGTCCGGCTGCGCTGTACACCGACATTGGCGCTATTGCTTCTGCGCCGGTAAAAAATGGAGAACTTACACCGGTTGATTGCTGGGCTGGTCGCGGTGGGTTTGGAACCAAGCTTTTGCAGCAGCATGGCATTATCGGGATCATTTACGGTGGTACATGGGTTGAGGATGACTTTCGTGACCGGAAGGTGGCCGATGAATGGTTTCAGGACCGCTATGAAAAGAAGATGGCGGCTAAAGACATTGAAGCTACCACAAAATATCGCTACGATCCCGATTTTAACACCGGAGGAACCTTTGGGGTCAACTACGCTACATTGAACGAAAGGATCATTGCGTTCAATTACCGGACAATCTTTATGACAAAGGAGGAGCGTCTTGATCTGCATCAGAGGTTTATAGTTGATCATTACCTGAAGCAGTTCAACGAGGAGACGATAGCAACGAAACAGCAGAAGAATTGCGGGGAACCCTGTGCCGCAGTATGCAAAAAGATGCATGGGCATTATAAAAAGGACTATGAACCCTATCAGACCTTGGGCCCGTTGTGCGGAGTGTTTGATCAGCGGGCTGCCGAATTGCTTAACGGCAAAGCCGACACAAATGGCTTTGATGCCATTTCTGTGGGCGGGGTGCTGGCCTGGCTTATGGAATGTATGGTTGACGGCCTTATCAGTCCCGAACAACTGGGTGTCGATACAGTACCAAAGTTCTCAGCCGAAGGTTTTGATGTTGTTTCCGACTCGATGCATAATGCTCGTATCGGTTCGGTATTAATCGACGAGATGTTAAAACCTGACGGCTTAATCAATTTGAAACAGGGTGCAAGAAAGCTGGCTCGTCGCCTTTCCCGCGAAAAAGGGGTGGGGGTAATGGATCGCTTCGTGCATATCGGATTTGCGAGGCAGGGATGGATGGTTCCTAATCAGTACTGGACACCCGGAGTTTTGTCTCCAATGGCCATAATGGGGAAGTATTACATGGTGTACGGCAAGGATTTCATTCCCCCGCGTGAGCTGGGCCGTCAGAATGCCGGACGAATGATTATGGAACTGATGATGGACAACCTCGGGTTCTGTCGTTTCCACCGGGCGTGGGCAGAAGAGATAATGCCTGATGTTCTGGAAGAACTCTATGGCATTAAAGATAAATTCATACATAATCTTAAGCTTACAGCTACCCGAATCAATAGCCGTAATGCATCAATTTTCTGGGAATCCGAGCGTACAGTTGACTTCCTGTACCGGTTTTTGCGCAGGAAAGCTGATGAAGATAATGTCCGCGATCAGGACCTTGAACGTTGGATAAAGGCTTTTGAAGAAGACAAGTTTGAAGCCGCCCTGCAGTTCTGGTTCGAAATATACAAGGGAATCCACGAAAGCCTGAGGGAGTTTCATTGAAACCATCACCCTGCAGGTTGGCCTCCCGATGCGAACCGGTTGCCCGGCGGGATGCGGTCAAAGCTTCTGGCTTTTGCAATTATGGAGTCTTTCCTTAATTGAAAATCCTCTGTTCATGCAGATCCCGGCACCAAAAAAGTGTGAGTGTGAGAGTGAGTCTTGAGGAAAAAGAACGAGAGTGATTGCTAGTGCTTACTCGCTCTCGCTCTCACTCTCGCTCTTTTTCGTGTGGGCCCAGTTGGGATCGAACCAACGACCCCCTGATTATGAGCACCAAATGGTGTTTTTCATGGGTTAACACAGATTTGTATCGAGTTTTACCAGTTTATTTTGAAGCAGAATAATTGTAAAGGATTTCTTGTTTTATACAGATATGGTGGAATTACTGGCACCAAAACTGGCGCCAGTTTTCAAAATACTCTTAAAGAGAGTTATATCAAAGCATGAATATAATCGGCTGTGTTTTTTAATCCATTCTTCCTGAAAATATCTAATATCTGATAATCATCTAACGGAGGATTCCTCTTATTCATAACCAGATCTCTAAAGGCTTGGATACTTGTTTTATGATTAAGATCAATAATATCAGTGAAAAAATCATCGGCATCCTTAACAGACAGTCCAAAGCAAGATAAATATTCTTTCGGGAAATGTTTTAAATTATTAGTAACTATTAAGTTAGCATTAGTTTTTATTGCTGCAGCTAAAACATGACGATCTTTTAAATCAGGAAGGGAAATGGTCTCGATCAGTGGTTCATAGTTTACGACTAAGGCATCTGGAAATGCCTCATTGACTTTTGAAGTTCTATTTAATGCTTCAACTTCAGATATTCCACTACGGATCATTACTTCATACCATTCATTGAATATATGCTGGCTCCATTTGGGTGTATATAGTTCATGGTACGCAAACCAAAGCAATAAATCCCTAATCCATAAAGGGTATATAACATTTGTATCTAAAACACAGGTAAAACGAACACTATGTATCATATAATCCTGATTCTTCATCCAATTGCATCAACTCTTGTATCTTGGATCTTTGTCTAGATTTCATTTCTTTCTTAAAAGTTACTAAATCTTCATATTTTATTCTTCTGTGCTTCCCGACTGTAGTATATGGAATTTTACCTTCTTCAAGAAGTTTAACAATATGTGGTCTTGAACATCCAAGAAGTTCTGCTGCAGCTTGAGTTGTTATTTCGGTTGCGATTGGAACTATGGAAACAGGATTTCCCCTACTGATTTCTTTTAAGATCGAAGCTAAAAACCTCAAAGCATTTATCGGGATTCTGATCTTGTCCTCAGTTTCTTCAATCTCGATTTCTGGCATCTCCGTACGCAATTGTTCAATAGAGGAAACGAGGGCCTCATAAGACTCTCGTGCGGCTCGTTGTTCTTCCTTAGTAGGTCGTCTGATATCAATTAGTTCCATATGGTGCATAGTTTATATATGCAAACATATTCGAAATATTCGAAACAAACAAAATAAATGAAAAGTATTTTAATTAAATAGTTCTTGCGGTCCAAAAGCCAGACAGGCTGACCAATTTCGGCCGATAAGCAGTTACAAACTACAATTTACATATTAACAGTCATTTACTGTGGGAAATAGGTGGTCAATTATTTTCGGCGTGAAGTGGTCACTGCCATCGGTTTATGAACTGTATATCCTGGCATCAAACGGGTACCAAAAATAAGTGTGAGTGTGAGAGTGAGTCTTGAGGAAAAAGAACGAGAGTGCTCGCTCTCGCTCTCACTCTCGCTCTTTTTCGTGTGGGCCCAG
>CAZOHL010000074.1:0-15387 GCA_964579645.1 uncultured Rikenella sp.
AAGAGAAGAGAAGTACGGAGCGCATAACTATCACCCACTTCCGGTTGTGCTAGACAGGGGCGAAGGACCATTTGTATGGGATGTGGAAGGGAAGCGTTACTATGATTTCCTTTCGGCATACTCTGCGGTGAACCAGGGGCACTGCCACCCCAGAATCATTGGCGCCCTGACTGACCAGGCTGCGAAGCTCACCCTGACATCAAGGGCATTCTTCAACTCTGTTCTTGGAGAATATGAGGAATATGTTACGAAATATTTCGGCTATGACAAGGTACTTCCGATGAATACCGGCGCTGAAGGCGATGAAACCGCCCTCAAGCTCTGCCGCAAATGGGCTTACCTGGTAAAGGGTATTAAAGAAAACCAGGCTAAAATAATCGTTTGCGAAGGCAATTTCCACGGACGCACAATCACGATAGTTTCGATGTCAACCGATCCGGATGCCCGTAAGGATTACGGTCCGTTCACCCCTGGTTTCATTACTATTCCGTATAATGACATTCCGGCGCTGGAGAAGGCGCTTTCTGACCCGGATGTGGCTGGCTTCCTGGTTGAGCCCATCCAGGGCGAAGCAGGTGTCTTCGTACCGGCTGAAGGATATATCAAAAGTGCATATGATCTCTGCAAGAAGCACAATGTGCTCTTCATTGCAGACGAGGTTCAGACAGGCATAGCCCGTACCGGCAAGCTCCTTGCATGCGACCATGAAGGAGTCAGGCCTGACATCCTCATCCTTGGCAAGGCACTCTCAGGCGGCGTGCTTCCTGTATCTGCAGTACTTGCTGATGACGAGATAATGCTGACTATCAAACCGGGTGAGCACGGCTCTACTTTCGGAGGAAACCCGCTGGCATGCAAGGTGGGAATTGCAGCTCTTGAGGTCATAAGGGATGAAAAGCTTGCAGAAAAGGCTGACAGGCTCGGAAAGATATTCCGTGACGAGATGAGGGCAGTAAAATCAGACATGATTGAGCTGGTGCGCGGAAAGGGCCTGCTTAATGCAATCGTAATCAGACCGAAAAACGGCAAGGAGGCCTGGGATGTATGCCTTGCCATGAAGGAACTCGGTGTACTGGCCAAACCCACACACGGCCATATAATCCGCTTTGCTCCTCCCCTCGTCATTACCGAGGAACAGCTGCGTGATGCAATCTCACTCATAAAAAAAGCCATTCTTCAGTTTGAGTGAGAAATGGTTTTCGGTTATCGGTTATCTGTTATCTGTTATCGGTTATCTGTTATCGGTTGGAGGTTGTAGGTTGGAGGTCAGAGGACGCTAGAGGGAGGGGCTGAGTATGCTCGTGCTGGTTCACCCTGGCTCTGTCCGGAGTATTTTGGTTTACTGCTTAGTGTTGCATTTATCACCCTGCGGTGATATCAAAAGATTGCTATTTTTACGGCACAAATTTGACTTATGAGAACTATCCTCATTATATGTGCCGTCATAGTGATCAACGCCTGCGCCGGCACAGGCAAAAAAGCAGCTATTACTCCGGACGAACTTGGCTACCTGGCCAGGGAACTGGCTTCTGACCGGTTTGCGGGAAGGGGAACAGGGACAGGAGGTGACTCCCTTGCCGCCATGTTTATTAAAAGAGAATTTGAGAAAGCCGGAGCTGAACCGTTTACTGAATCAGGATATCAGCCCTTCACAGTAAGCGTCTCTGTTGAGGCCGGGGCTGGCAACAGGTTGTCAGTCAACGGAACAGGCTTTATTGCAGGCACCGACTTCACAACGCCGGCCCTCACGTCAAACTCGGAGCTTTCAGCGCCCGTGGTCTTCTGCGGTTACGGACTGACTCCGTCGGGAGATACATTGAACCATGACGATTTTACAGGAGTGGATTTGACCGGGAAATGGGCCCTGATCCTTCGCGGTTACCCTGAATCAAATCCGGCAGCAGCAGGTTACGCCTCGCTGAGTTCGGACAGGATAAAAGTCCTGAACGCAAGAGACAAGGGTGCCTTGGGAGTATTGCTTGTATCAGGAGAAAAGTGGGATCCGGCAGACAACCTTGACAGGCCCTCCCGAAGCGAATCAACCGCCGGCATACCCGTCATCCTGATAAAAAGACATGTGGCCGATGCCATTCTTGGAAACAGTTCAGACAATGTCAGCCGGCTTGAAGAAAAAGCTGCGGCAATGACAGGTCCAGTATCATTCATAACTCCCTCCACTGTTGACGGGAAGGCGGAACTAATAAAGAAAGAAGCGCTTACATCAAACGTGGTGATGGTTCTCAGGGGAGCATCAAGCCCGGAGGAGTATGTAATAATAGGTGCTCACTATGACCATCTGGGCGTGGGTGGGCCCGGTTCATCAAGCAGGACCCCCGACACTGTAGCTGTGCATTACGGCGCTGATGATAATGCCTCAGGCGTGGCGCTGATGATTGAGCTGGCCGAAAGGCTGGCAGCCATGAAGCAGCGTCCGGCAAGAAGTATCCTGTTCGTGGCCTTCACGGGTGAGGAGATGGGGTTGCTGGGATCGAAGCATTTTGTTGAAAACGCCGGCATTTCGCCTGCAACCGTTAACCTGATGATAAACCTCGACATGGTAGGCCGCATGAAGGAAGGCAACGGCCTGCAGGTTGCGGGAGTCGGAACTGCGGCAGGGCTGCGTGATACAGTGCTGGCATATGCAGACACAACCTTACTCAGCCTTTCGTTTACATCAGAAGGGTACGGTCCGTCAGATCATTCAGCCTTTTACGGAAAGAACATACCTGTGCTTTCATTCACCACTGGAGCTCATCTTGATTACCACACCCCGATGGATACGCCTGACAAGCTTAATTATGCAGGGATGGTCAAAACAGGCGATCTGCTGTTCGGTATTGTCACTGCAGCCGCCGGTGGCAGGACCAGGTTAGCTTTTACCGAGGCAGGTCCGAAGGAACCTGCCAGTCCCATGGGTCGCCGGAGAGGAGTCACCCTGGGGATCATGCCCGACTTTGCCGGCAACGTAAAAAACGGCCTGAGGGCCGATTTTGTCACCCCGGGTAAACCGGCGGCGCTCGGCGGGATGGTGAAGGGTGACATAATAACTGCAATAGACGAGAAACCGGTGAGCAATATCGAAGACTACATGTTCAGGCTCAATCAGCTTAAGCCCGGCCAGAGGGTGACCGTGGAGGTCCTCAGGAACGGGAGCAGGGAACTGTTATTAATTCAGTTATAACAAAATAGCAAAGATCATCATGAAAAATTTCCTTTTCTGGACCATAGCTGTGATAATTACAGTCGCTGCCGCGATGTACCAGAGGATGACCGGGCCCACCTATCCATACAGGACCAGTGTATCGGTTGACGGAGCAGAATACTCCTTCGCGCTTAAGCGCAGCCAGACAAACACTCATCCATGCCTGATTAAGCTGGAGGTTCCGCAGGAGGTGTCAGGAACGTTGTATTTCCGGCGGTTCAGGACGGATGATCATTGGACACCCGTGGTGATGAAGCATGAAGACGGGAAGCTCACCGGCGAACTTCCCTCCCAGCCTGCTGCAGGGAAGCTGGAGTATTTCATCACTCTCAGGGGCGCTTCCGGTTCAGAGACCGCGCTTCAGAGGGATAATCCCGTTGTTATAAGGTTCAAGGGCAATGTCCCTGCAGTGATAATGATTCCGCATATTCTCATAATGTTTTTTGCTATGCTGCTTTCAAACCTTGCAGGCATCACCGCAGCTGCGGGAATGGGTTCCCAGAGAAAGTACGGCCGCCTTGCGCTTTGGCTGCTGCTGGCGGGAGGAATGGTCCTGGGACCGCTCGTCCAGAAGTATGCCTTTGGTGAGTTGTGGACCGGTGTTCCTTTCGGGTGGGACCTGACCGATAACAAAACGCTTATTGCCGTTATAGTCTGGGTGGTGGCTGTCATAATGAACCGGAAGAAGGAACGGCCGGCATATACAATTGCTGCAGCTCTGATTCTGCTGCTGGTCTACTCAATTCCACACAGCATGTTCGGGTCTGAACTTGACTATGCAACAGGCGCTGTTACGCAGGGATAAAAAAATTTTCATCCTCTTACAGCTTTTTTCTACCTTGGATGCAGCATTCAGGCATCGCCCACGTCATTGAATTGAAGAGTTCAAATACGTGGGTGCGGCGTCTAACATACTTAAACCGGATCTTTGGAAGAAGATGGAAAATGTTGAAGCAGCATTCAGGAACATACACCAGGACCTGATTGACGGGTGTCGGTCAGGTGACCAGCGGGCACAGTTCCAGGTTTACAAGCTTTACTACAAAGCGATGTACAACACCAGCCTGCGTATTGTAAATGATGAAATGGAAGCTGAAGATGTGATGCAGGAAGCGTTTCTCTCAGCTTTCGAGAAGATAAACACCTACTCGGGGTCAGTAAGCTTCGGCGCGTGGCTGAAGCGGATAGTGGTCAACAGATCAATTGACGTCCTGGGAAAAAGGAAAGCGATCTTTGAAGACATTGAAAATCACGCAGGGATCCGCGACGACAGCGGTGAAGAAGCTGCCTACCATGAGGATATGGCACTGCGGGTGGAGGAGGTAAAGGCTGCCATTGACAGGCTGCCGGAAGGATACCGCGTGATTCTGTCTCTCTATCTGATTGAAGGTTATGACCACGACGAGATAGCAGAGATGCTCAACATCTCAAGCAGTACCTCGAGATCTCAACTCTCAAGGGCAAAGCAGAAGCTGGTGAGTGAACTAAAGAACAGAAAAAACAACGAGTGATGAATATGATAGATGACATAATCAGGAAGAGCAGGAGCGAATTTGACGACAGGGAGCCGTCAGAAGGGCACTTCGAAAGGTTCAGCTTCAAGCTGGCTACAAGGCTTCATGCCACCAAGGCCAAGCGGAGCATCGTTCCCTACCTGCTTAAGGCAGCCGTGGTGACCCTCCTTGTAACCCTTTCATCTCTCTGGACCTTTGACCACTTCGTCAGACCCAACCTCAAGACAAGGATGACCTTAAGCGAAGTTTCACCCGAATACCGCGAGGTTGAGAGATATTATGTACAACAGGTGAACTTCATGGAAGATGAGTTTACATCACTCGAGCTGTCCACTCCCGAACAGAAAGATGCACTTATGAAGGAAATGGCCTCCATGGATTCCGTCTATGTCGAACTGCAGAAGGAGCTCAAAACCAATCCTGATGACCAGCGCATTATCGATGCAATGATCAAACACTACCAGACCAAGATAGAAGTAATGAGTTACATACTTGACCAGCTCAAAGAGATAAAAGCAGAAACCGTTAAACCAGTCAGCCATGAAGAAGTTGTTTACTAATCAGCGGGTTACACTGCTGGCAGCATTGCTGTGCACAGTAGCCCTGTCCGCCTCGGCAGAAGAGGTCAGGAAGGAGTTTCACAGGGAATTGACTCCAGGTGACAACTCTACACTTACAGTACTTAACAAATTCGGGTCGGTAGTCACCGAGACCTGGGATAAAAATAATGTCGTGGTTGATGTGACCGTAAAGGTTGAACATCCTTCAACTGACAGGGCAAAGAAACTGCTTGACATGATCAAGGTAGAGTTCACCGAGGAAGGAGGCAACCTGAAAGCAGAAACCATCTTCAGTGACGACTTTTCATCGATAAGCTGGAAGGGATCGAATAATAACTTCAGTATCAACTATGTAATCAGGATGCCCGCAAGGGTCAACTTCGACGTAAGCAATAAGTACGGGAACACCGTTATTGACGAGCTCTCCGGACATGTAATGGCAAACGTAAAATACGGTGATCTTACAATTGACAAGCTGACGCGCGGGAACGTAAAGCCTCTGAATACACTTATAGTAGCATACGGCAAAGCTACTGTATATGAGCTCGGATGGGCTGAGATCAACGCCAGGTATGTGGGTATGTTCAGTGTAGAGAGAGCCACAGCCCTCCTGGTTGACAGCAAGTACTCAAAGGTGTCTGTCAGGGAGGTAAGCTCACTGGTTGCCGACAGTAAGTATGACGGATATTCGGTTGGTACGGCCAACAACATTGTAGTCCTCGGTGGCTATACTGACCTGAAGTTCGAGAAAGTCACCAGAAAACTGGATGTGGAGACAAAGTACGGGAACCTCTCCGTTAATTATGTGCCAGCAGGATTTGAGAAAATGAGCGTCAAGGCCGGTTACTGTGCCGTGAGGCTTGGTATAGATCCTTCAGCCTGTTACAGGCTCGATGCTAAGAGCTCGTATGGCAGCATCAAGCTTGATGACAGTCTTTTTTCGGCCGAAAGGCGGATTGTAGGGAATACATCAACCGAGATGGCCGGCAAAGTTGGTAAATGCGGATCACCAACATCGATGGTCACAATCGATACATCATACGGTTCAGTGAAGCTTAACTAATCTGGACGGGATTAAAAGTTATCGCGGCGCCGGGACAGGGCGCCGCGATTTTTTTTGATACCCGGACCACACATTGTAGGAATATAGGTGCGGGAAAATTCGTTTCCGGTTCCTACTAAAGCTTGTCAGGTTCGTCTGCGAAGATGTAAACACCCTGTTTGCCGTCTGAGTTCTTATAACCGCGGTACATGCCGCCGGTATTGAATGGCATGCTTATGTTCCCCTTTCCGTCTACGGAGATGATCCCTCCTGTCCCGCCGGCTTTCACCAGTTTGTTTTTAATCACCTCGCGGGCTGCTTCATCGAGTGAGAGGCCCCTGTACTGCATCAGTGCCGAGATGTCATGAGCAACGGTGTACCTTATAAAGAATTCACCGTGCCCGGTTGCAGAGACGGCGCATGTGGCGTTGCTGGCATATGTACCTGCCCCGATCACCGGAGCATCGCCAACGCGGTTATATCTTTTGTTTGTCATTCCTCCGGTGGAGGTTCCTGCGGCAAGATCGCCGTTCATGTCAAGGGCCACGCAGCCGACGGTGCCGTGTTTCTCTTTTTCAAGCGCGCGCTGCAGTTCCCTGAAGCGTGATTCCTCACGGAAGTATGAGGGATCAACTATTTCGAGGCCCTGTTCTGCTGCAAACTCAGAGGCCCCCTTGCCTGTCAGCATGACGTGCTGTGATTTCTCCATTACAGCACGTGCGGCTGTGATAGGGTTGCGTATGTCTGTAACTCCGGCCACGGCGCCGGCGGCGAGGTTGCTGCCATCCATAATTGAGGCATCAAGTTCATTGCGTCCTTCGTGTGTGAAGACGGCGCCCTTGCCGGCGTTGAAAAGCGGAGAGTCCTCCATGAGCCGGATAGTCCGTTCAACGGCGTCAAGGGCCGAGCCGCCAGCGCTGAGCACAGCGGCGCCGCTGTCGATTACTGCCTGCAGCACCCTGCGATACTCTGCTTCTGCCTCGGCATTCATGCGGTCACGGGTAATTGTGCCGGCGCCGCCATGAACGACAATAGCCCACGGAGACCCTGCTGCCGGCAGAAGTAGGTTAATCTCCATCACTGCCTTGATCGCACGGTCAGAGAAGAAATCGCAGGCCGGGAAGATTGAGAAGCGGCCCGCCCCCTCATAGTTGTCACGGTCAATTATCAGCACCTCCTCCTGGTCATTCCGGTTTACTATCTCACTCAGGGTGAATGCCGCGCGGTAACCGTCAAGGCCGGCGATTACAACCATCCCCTTCTGAAGCGCCTCGGGAGAAAGCCTGTAGTAATCGCTTATAAGTTCATTCAGCAATGCACCGGTAAAGGGTGTGGTACCGTGGATGCCCATCCCGCGGCCATAGAACACAGTATGATATGTTTCACTTTCAATCCCTTCAGGAAGCCCCGAAAGTATTTCACGCTGTCTGCCGTTGACGCACAGCCTCATTGTCTCGGAGAACATCGGGGTCATCCCCTTGTTGATTGGATATTTGCTGTCAAGCGATTTCACGGTGATTTTCACCGGGTTGCTGATATTGCGTGATGTAACCAGGTCATTGCCGGCCACGATTTTAGTCTCTGTTGGCAACGGCCAGAGGTCCTTCGCCTTTGATGGCACTATCCGGGCCACCGAGGTGGCTATCATCAGGCGGTGGATGTTGACCGGGTAGTAAATCTCACCCCATGAGAAAACAGCGGTCTCACCCCTGTCATTTGTGATCTCGACATAGAGATCAGTTATGGGAGGGAATTCTGCTTCATTCTTCTTTTTCAGGACAACCCTGTCAAGGATGTCATAAACCGAGTATCCGTCATATCGGTATGCCCCGGTGAATCCGACCTTGCCGTCAGTGATTGTTGTCTCCTTTACGGTGATTGTGTGTTTCGGAAGGCGTGACAGGTCGACTGTCACTTCTTTCTCAATCTCACCGGTGACAAGGATCTTTTTGGCGCCCTTCAGCTGCATTGTAGGCGCATCATCATAGAAATCATTTGTCTGTCCTGCTGCCTGAATCATTATCAGCATAGCCAGGGCGGAAAAAAGCGGTGTCAGTTTCTTCATGGTTCGGGTATTTCGTTATGCAAATCTATTCATTTCGTGATGGAGGCAAAATGATATATTACAGGTTTGGGTGGCTGCCTGAAATGGTCTTGCAGTCCTGCGGTCTTGCGGTCATATCGGAGCGCAGCGGAGATCCCGACCGGCAGGTCGGGATGGTCTGGTGGTCCTGCGGTCTCGCAGTCTTGCGGTCCTGCGGTCATGTCGGAGCGCAGCGGAGATCCCGACCGGCAGGTCGGGACAGTCTGATGGTCCTGCGGTCTCGCAGTCTTGCGGTCCTGCGGTCATGTCGGAGCGCAGCGGAGATCCCGACCGGCAGGTCGGGACAGTCTTGCGGTCTGGTGGTCAGGCGGCAGCATCATATATCCAGCTCCACCAGGGTGATCCCCGCCCCGCCGCGGTCAACATGCTCATCAGTCGCCCGCTTTACTGCCCCGGTTGACTCAAGGTACTGCCTTATCATCTGACGCAGGATGCCGTTCCCCTTGCCATGCAGTATCCTCAGGTTCCGGAACTGTATCATCAGGGCTGTGTCAATGAAATCCTGCACCACCTGCAGCGCCTCATCGGTGCGCATGCCGCGTACGTCAATCTCAGGATTGAACTGATTGCGGCGGGTTGTAAGCGACCAGTCGACCTTTTGCTGCTTCGCACCCGCTGATGAGGCCTTCTTCTGCTCCTCTGCGGTGACAGGCTCTGTCATGCTGATATCAACATTCATTTTCAGGCTGCCGGATGCAACCTGCACCTTTTTTCCCTTTATCTCAGTCACCTGGACCACTGTATCCGTGCCGGCAATCTTCACCCAGTCGCCCTGTTTCAGAGTCTCTTTCTTCTTTTTTACCGGCTGCGGAGTCTCCTTCCTTGCAGAGATTCTTTTCACTATGCTGGCTGCCGGGATATCTATGGGTGGTTTTTCCGCCAGTGGCACTTCGGCATGCTTCTCTTCCCGTTCAAGGTGTCCTCGGAACGAGTCAAGTTCCTCGCGCACTTCCTTGGTTTTCTCTTTTTCGGCCTGTGTCTCGCGAATGGTACGGATTGTGTTTTCTATCATCCGGTTTGTATCGCGAAGCATTTCCTCCGCCTTACTCTTCGCCTGGGTGATGATCTCCTTTTTCTGAGTTTTAATATCACCAAGCTGCGCCTCGTAGGTGACAATCAGTTCCTCGAGCCGTTTCTCGTGGCGGCGTACCGCCTCTCGTTTCTTCTCCCAGTAGCGTTTGTCACGGGCGATCTCGCGGAGATTCCTGTCGAAGTCGACGTTCCCCTCTCCTGCCCTGGTTGAGGCATCAGCCAGTATCTCCTGCGGCAGGCCTATCTTTTTTGCTATCTCAAAGGCGAATGAGCTTCCCGGCTTCCCCTGGTCAAGGCGGAAGAGCGGCTGCATCAGCTGGTTGTCAAAAGCCATCGCTCCGTTGCTGATTCCCTCCTGTGATGTCGCGAAGTGCTTGAGGTTGGTATAGTGCGTCGTTATTACCCCATAGGCGCCTCTCCTGTTCAGTTCGGCAAGAATTGCCTCTGCGAGGGCGCCTCCGAGAACCGGTTCAGTGCCTGTTCCGAACTCATCGATCATGACCAGCGATTTGTCATCAGCATGCCGCAGCATCTGTTTCATGTTGATCAGGTGTGAGCTGTATGTGCTGAGGTCGTTCTCGATGCTTTGCTCGTCACCGATATCGATGAAGAATTTGCCGAAAACGCCTGCTTCGGTGCCTTCACCTGCCGGGATGGTCATTCCGCACTGAAGCATATACTGCACAAGTGCCACGGTTTTCAGACAGACTGATTTTCCGCCGGCATTGGGGCCGGAGATGAGGAGTATTCTTTCCCTGGTGTCGATTGTTATTGTCAGCGGCACCACCTCACGTCCCGCTGTACGGGCAAAAGAAAGGGTCAGCAGCGGGTGGCGTGCATTTAACCATCTTATGTGGGGTGTATCAGCCACAGAGGGCATTATGCAGTTGAGCCTGTTGCCGAAGAGGGCTTTTGCCCTCATGAAGTCGATCTCGGCCAGGAAGCTGCAGTTCTCTTCCAGTTCGTCGATGTATGGTCTGATGGTGTCAGCCAGTGCCGTCAGGATGCGGACGATCTCACGCTTCTCCTGGTGCTCGAGTTCGGTTATCTCATTATTGAGTTCTACAACCTCTGAAGGCTCGATGAATACTGTTTTACCCGTGGCTGATTCGTCATGAACGAATCCCTTTATACCTCTTTTGTTCGATGCGCTGACAGGTATCACTCCCCTCCCGTTACGCACCGCCACTGTCACGTCGCGGTCAACAATGCCGTCTGACTGTGCCTGGCGAAGGACTGCATGAAGTTTTCTCACTGCCGCCAGGTTCTTCGATGCCAGTTCGGCGCGAATGGCTTTAAGAGCAGGAGAAGCTCCGTCACGTATCTTTCCCTCCTTGTCAATGATACGGTCAATGGCCTCTGAAACAAACGGATAATATACAACTTGCTTTGTCAGTTCCGTCAGCAGAGGGTATCGTCCGTCCTTCCTGTTCCTGAAGAAGCCGACAATCCGGCGTACGGTATCAAGTGAGCCTCGCAGGGCAACCACCTCCTCAATCTCCGGGAAAGTGCCCTCTACACGGAGCTTTTCCAGGGTTGTAAATGGATCATTGTAATTGTCAGAGGGGAACTGTTCGCCGAATGCAAGTATCTGCTGGAATTCGGCAACAAGGGCAAGCCTGGCCCTGACCTCTCCGGCAGCGAATGCCGGGTGCATTGCTTCCACCTTACGTATTCCGGCAGGGCTTATGCAGTAGCTGTTGAGGTGTTCCCTGATTCGGTCAAACCCAATCTTAAGTTCATATGTATCCGGATAGATCATCTGATGGTCATCTCATCGCAAAAGTAAAGTTAATTAATGTTAACACTGCACGGGTGTAAAATTTATGAATCTATCTTTAATCCCGTTAACCACAAAATAAAATGAAAATCCGAATTGAAAAAGTCAGGATGATGCTTGTTGCAGCCATCCTGTTTGCTATTGTTATGCCGGCATTCCCTCAGGAAGCTGCCGGTGACCTTGAGATGGTTTACAAGATAAGGCAGGAAGGCCAGCGTAATTCTGACATTGAGAAACTTGCCTACATCATGACTGACCTTGCCGGCCCCAGGCTGACAGGTTCAGCCGGCATTGACCGGGCTAACGAGATTGCACGTGCAAAGCTGGCAGAGTATGGTTTATCAAACGTGCGTATTGAAGAAGTGAGTGATTTCAGCCAGGGCGGCTGGGACCTTTCAAAAGCCTATGCTGCGATGGTGGCGCCTTACTATAATAACTTTTCCGTCACGCCGGTTGCATGGACAGCCGGGACCAACGGTCTGATCAGGGGTGAGGTGGTGCTTGTCGATATCAAGACTCTGGCCGACATTGAGAAATACCGTGGCAAGCTGAATGGCAAGATCATCATGACGCCATCAACCACACAGTATGAAGTCAGCTTTGAGCCGCTGGCAAGCAGGTATACTGACGAGGAGCTTGAAAGCCTCGCCATGGCTGATGCGGGAGGCCGTGCGGCAAGAAGGCCCGTAACCGGCGACTTTATGGCAATGCGTGAGTTACGAAACAAGATAAATGAGTTTTTGCTGAGCGAAAATATACTGATGTCTGTCACCCAGGGAAGTGCCTTCAACATCCCCAGGTCATCAGGCTCAAGATATGACGGCAAGGGCAATCCTCCCATGACTGAGATAAACATTCCGATGGAAGCCTACGGCCGGATGGAAAGGCTGCTGAAAGGCGGTGAAAAGGTAGAGATGGAGGCCGAGATAAAGGCTGAATTCACTCCGGGGAAGAAAGTCTATAACGTAATTGCCGAGATACCCGGAACCGATCCCAAGCTTAAGGACCAGGTAGTGCTTTTGGGTGGTCACATCGACTCATGGCATGGCGGCACGGGAGCTGCAGACAATGCATCGGGATGCATTGTGATGATGGAAGCCATCCGCATACTGAAGTCACTCGATGTCAAACCGCGCAGAACCATCCGTGTGGCTCTCTGGGGCGGTGAGGAACAGGGACTTTACGGATCAAGGGGATATGTTTCCAGGTACCTGTATGACAGGGAAAAGAAAGAGAAGAAACCCGCGTTTGACAAGTTCAGCGTGTATTTCAACATGGACAATGGCACCGGCCGTTACCGCGGTGTCTACCTGCAGGAGAACATACTTGCAAGGTCGTTCTTCGAGAAGTGCATGGAGCCGGTTAAAGATATGGGATTCACAACGATAACAAGCAGGAATACCGGCGGTACCGACCATCAGAGCTTTGACGGCGCCGGTCTGCCCGGATTCCAGTTCATTCAGGACGAGATTGAATACGGCCGGGGTTATCATACGCTTGCCGACACCCGTGAGCGTCTGCTTGTTCCTGACCTCAGGCATAATGCAATCATAACAGCCTGGCTGGCATGGAATGCAGCACAGCAGGAACAGCTGCTGCCCCGCAAGCCTGAGATGAAATCAAACCAGGAGAGACCGGCTTTCGGATTCTGATCTCCGCACAGGCCTAAAGTCAAATGTACCGGGAACGGTTCACCCGGTGCTGACCACAGACCAACTAAAACTTACTGTTTTTCTATTCTGTTTGAAGAAGAGGCTGACCCTGGTGAAAGGTCAGCCTCTCTTGTTTCATAGCAGCTGGGGTTCCTGTCCGCTCTGCTGCGGGGGTTATCGCCCCCGGCCTGACCCGGGTAATCGCCCCTCCGCGGCTGTGGTCATGGCTGCCCTGCAGCCCGGGTCATCTCCCCTCCGCCGCTGTGGTCATGGCTGCTCCGCAGCCCGGGTCATCTCCCCTCCGATGACGGTTTATTCCTTGATTCCCTCCAGGTCAAACATGAATGCATATTCCAGGGCGGTTGTCTTGAGTCTCTCGAACCTTCCTGAAGCGCCGCCGTGTCCCGCCGTCATGTTGACATCCATGACAAGGATATTGTCATCTGTCTTCATCTCACGCAGTTTGGCAACCCACTTGGCGGGCTCCCAGTATTGAACCTGCGAATCCCAGTACCCTGTTGTGACAAGCATGTTGGGATATGCCTGCGCCTTAACCTGGTCATAGGGTGAATATGAGAGCATGTAGTCATAGTACTCCTGTTTGCGCGGATCACCCCATTCATCCCATTCGAATGTTGTGAGCGGGATTGTCTCGTCAAGCATCGTGCTGACAACATCGACAAACGGAACCTGGGCAATTATACCATTATACAGTTCCGGTTCCATGTTTGCTATGGCGCCCATGAGGAGTCCGCCAGCGCTTCCACCCATTGCATACAGATGCTCCGCGGAACTGTACTTCTCATTTATAAGAAACCGGGCACAGTCATTGAAGTCGGTAAATGTGTTGATCTTCTTCAGCAGCTTGCCATCCTCGTACCACTGACGACCCATCTCACTTCCTCCCCGGATGTGAGCAATTGCATAGACGAAGCCCCTGTCAAGAAGGCTGACAATTGAAGAACGGAACGACGGGTTGGTTGAAGATCCGTATGAACCGTAGGCATAAAGGAGCATCGGTGCTGTGCCATCCTGTGTGAATCCCTTCCGGTAAACCAGTGATACGGGTACCTGAGTGCCGTCTGCTGCCGTGGCCCAGAGCCGCTTCGTCACGTAGTTGTTCTTATCGAATCCTCCCAGTACGCTATCCTGCTTCAGCAGGGTCTTTGTCTTTGCAGCCATGTCATAGTCATAGACCGAGTTGGGCGTGGTCAGCGATGAGTAGCTGTACCGTAGAAGGGTTGTGTTTGCGTTTGGATTGACACTGATACCTGCAGTGTAAGCTTCCTCACCGAAATCAAGGAAATGCTCTGATCCGTCTGCAAGGCTAATGATCCTGAGGTTTGTAAGACCTTTGATTCGCTCGTCTGCAACGAGGAAATTGTCAAACACCTCAAAATTCTCAAGAAGTACATCGGGGCGGTGAGGAATAACTTCCTTCCAGAATGCCATTCCTGTCTTGTCTTCGGGACATGACATCAGTTTGAAGTTCTTCGCGCCGTCAGCGTTCGTATGTATGTAGAAGGTGCCGTTCAGGTGTTCCACCGAATAGAGATGGTCAACCTTGCGGGGTTCAAACACCTTGACTGGGCCGGTCGGATCTGCTGCTTCTATGAGACGAACCTCAGTTGTGAGAGTCTGACCAGAGACAATTGTTATATATTTCCTGCTCTTTGTTTTTCCGAGCTGAACGGCAAAGGTCTCGTCAGCCTCATCGAAGACCACCCTGTCCTCTGATGCCGGTGTGCCCAGGATGTGCATCATGACGGTAGCGGCCCTGAGAGTCTCAGGATCCTTGCTCACATAAAAGAGGGTTTTGCTGTCTGCGGCCCAGACTGCCTGACCTGTTGTGTTAAGGATAGTGTCAGGGAGCAGTTCGCCGCTGTTCAGATCCTTTACCCGCAGTGTATACTGCCTGCGGCTGACATTGTCAACGCCATAAGCCAGGAGGTTGTTGTCAGGTGATGCTGCAGCACCGCCAACACCTGTGTATTCATGACCCTCTGCGAGGAGGTTTACGTCGAGCATGACTTCAGGCTTGTCTGTGCCGTCCTTTCTCCTGTAGAGGACAGGGTACTCCTTGCCGGGCAGGTATTTGGTGTTATACCAGTAACCATTGTCAAGGTAAGGGACGGTCTCATCGTCCTGCTTGATGCGACCCTTAAGCTCCTCGAAGAGTTTCTCCTGCAGTGGTTCTGTATGCTTCAGCAATGCATCAGCATAATCATTTTCGGCATTAAGATAGGTTAGCACCTTAACAGTCTGTGAATCCGGCGTTTCAGCGTTTTTCTGTTCATCGCTGAGGCGCATCCAGAAGTAGTTGTCCAGGCGTTCGTTGCCGTTGCTTTCAACGACGAACGGGATCTTTTCAGCCACCGGGGGCTGGGGTTTCCTGCCGCATGATGTGATGGCTACGGCCACCGCGGCGGTGAGAAGGAATAAGGTTCTTTTCATGAATTTTGTATTAAGAGTTGATAATGTCTGAGAGTCTGAAGGTCTGA
>CAZOHL010000075.1:0-15280 GCA_964579645.1 uncultured Rikenella sp.
TGTGCCTGCCGATGACCTTACAGACCCGGCGCCTGCAACCACCTTTGCCCACCTTGACGCTACAACGGTACTGAGCCGTAAAATCTCGGAGCTGGGCATATACCCGGCTGTCGATCCGCTTGACTCCACCTCAAGGATCCTTACCCCGGAGATCGTCGGCGAGGAACACTACCGCTGCGCACAGAGAGTCAAGGAGATACTCCAGAGATACAATGAGCTGCAGGATATTATCGCCATCCTCGGCATGGACGAGCTCTCGGAGGAGGATAAGCTTGTTGTTCACCGTGCACGCAGGGTGCAGAGGTTCCTCTCGCAACCCTTCCACGTGGCCGAGCAGTTTACAAACATACCAGGCAAACTTGTCTCGATTGAAGACACAATCAGGGGTTTCAACATGATCATAGACGGCGCCGTGGACCAGTATCCCGAGGCTGCATTCATGCTCGTAGGAACCATCGAGGATGCAATCGCCAAGGGCGAAAAGCTTATAGCAGAGAGCAGGTAACCAGTAACAGCGCCGGAAGTGAAGATTGAGATCATAACACCTGACAGGAACATTTACTCTGGAGAGGTGCGCTCGGTGAGGGTGCCGGGCAGAAAGGGCTCGTTCCAGGTACTGAAGGACCACGCCCCCATTATCTCCACCCTCGATGCCGGTTCCGTGATGATCACCGATGACCAGGGAACCGAGGTCAGGTTTGAGATCACCGGCGGTGTAATCGAGGTGAAGAGGAACAGGATAATTCTTCTTGCCGATTCGGTGGTGCAATAGCATGAGGCGATGGACAGCAACGAATTCCGCCGGCACGGCCACGCGGTAGTTGAGTGGATAGCCAGATACTTTGAGAATATTGAACAGTACCCGGTAAGATCTGGAGTCAGTCCGGGCGGGGTGAAGAATGCCCTTCCTGATATGCCCCCCGCCGGCAGTGAACCATTTGACAGGTTCATGCAGGATTTTGACGAGATCATTATTCCGGGCATAACCCACTGGCAGAGCCCGAATTTCTTTGCTTACTTTCCTGCCAACAGCAGTCCCCCTTCAGTGCTTGCCGAGATGCTGACCGCCGCTCTCGGTGCTCAGTGCATGCTGTGGGAAACTTCCCCTGCAGCTGCAGAGCTCGAGGAGAAAATGATGGAGTGGCTGAAGGTTATGACAGGTCTTCCTCCCGAATTCGAGGGTGTCATACAGGACAGCGCCTCCTCGGCCACACTGGCAGCGCTGATCACGGCACGCGAAAAAATCACCCGGTTCCGTTCCAATGCTGAAGGACTCCGTGATGCGGGGCACCTTCGCATCTATGCCTCAACCCAGACCCATTCGTCCGTGGAGAAGGGTGCAGGAGTGGCCGGATTCGGGCGCAATAACGTGGTGAGGCTGGAGGTCCGGAACGACTTTTCGATGGATCCAGAGGCCCTGGAGAAGGCTATAGTGAGGGATTTGCATGACGGATATACCCCCTGCTGTGCAGTTGCGACCCTCGGCACAACGGGAACAACTGCAATTGACCCTCTCAGAGCTGTGGGAGAGGTATGCCGGAAATATGGCGTATGGCTTCATGTTGATGCAGCCCTCGGAGGCACGGCGCTTCTGCTCCCCGAGATGCGGTGGATGACTGACGGGATCGAATATGCCGATTCATTTGTATTTAATCCGCACAAGTGGATGTTCACCAACTTCGACTGCTCCGCATATTTTGTCCGCGATGCGGCATCACTGATCCGCTCGTTCGAGATACTTCCGGAGTACCTGAAGACCCGAACCAGGGGTGCGGTGAATGATTACCGTGACTGGGGAATTCCCCTCGGGAGGCGCTTCAGGGCGCTCAAGCTGTGGGCCGTTATCAGAAGTTACGGCGTTGAGCGGTTGCAATCGATGATACGTGAGCATATCCGCCTGGCGAAAATGCTTGCGGGGCTGATTGAGGCTGACAGTAATTTTGAGCTTATGGCACCGGTGCCTCTTAATACGGTTTGTTTCAGGTACTGCCCTGCCACGTTGAGCGATAAAGATGCGAACATTCTCAATGAGAAGCTCAACCATGCTCTCAATGACACGGGAAAGATTTATCTGACGCACACCAGGGTGAATGGCAGGTATGTGCTGAGAATGGTTACGGCCCAGACAAGCGTTACCGAACGCCATGTACTGCGGGCATGGGATCTGATCAGGGAGACGGCGTCAGCGTTCCCGCCCAAGGACGGTGCCGTAGATGTTGACTGAAAAAGCTCCGTTAACGAAATACTCGTCTTTCTGCGGTATATAACCCGCCCTTACCCCTGCGCTTATCTCGAACGGGAACCTCAGCACGTAAAAGTCAGCCATCAGCTCCGTACCCGCTGAGCTGAACCGGTCAGCACCGGTGGTGAAGCTGCGGTCATCATAGTTACGGATGTCAACTCCCTTCGAATAGTCATAGAAGAGTGTTCCCCTTATCCTTTTGAGATACAGCAAACTGCCGGCGGCCAGGTCGGGATAGAAAAGCGGCATCGTGTAGTCAGCCGAGAAGGAAAACAGTTTCTCAGCCACCAGGTCGTCTTCATACCCGCGGGGCCACGGGAGTGTGTTTCGGTAGATCTGTTTGCGGGCAGGAGCCTGGTTCTCCCATCCTGTCCTGAATGCGAGGCTGTGATTGGGGAATGCGCCTGGAAAGAATAAGATGGTTCTGATATAGCTTCTGGGACTGTAGAACTTCTTATCCCATGGTGTGTTTGTCAGCCTCAGATCGAGTACCTGTCCCCACCTGGGATTTATGTCACGGTAGGCGGTGCGGAATGTGTTTGAAAAATACAGTCTGCCGGTCAGCGCCAGTATATCCCTGTCATATCTGTTCTCGCCGGAGAGCCAGGCATACCTGTTCCGGTAATTGAAGTAAAGGGCAGGCATCAGCAACTGCCTGAATTTGCCGCGGGCGAACCACAACTGGTCATATACTGAGATGTTAAGCTGAAGATCGGCCCCACTCTTCTCAGGCAGCTGGCTCACACTGGTATCCCTGGTGATAAGCTGGTCTCCTCCCCATGTTACATCTGCTTCAATCACCGGGTGCCAGCCCTTCCAGGCTATCCCTGAATGGAGATAATGGTTTCCGTCGCTGTATTCATACCCCAGGGTTGAGACAAGGGAACTCAGGTGGTTCTGAGACATCAGGGTGATGCCGGGCCTGACAGTGGTCGGATCGGTGCGGATCTCGTCCAGATCGGCATAGAACGGGAACCAGCTGTGCAGGTTGAAGAGGTGCAGGATCCTGCGGTATGGCTCCGGTTCGGAGATTAACGGCACTGTTGTGTCACCTGGGTCTCCTGCATCAGACATGGTTTCTGTTGGTGGCGATGAGTTGTTTCCCTGCGCTGCTCCCAACAGGGGTGCCACCGGCGGGACAATCTCATGACCGGTTATAAATGCAGGTCCGGCGGCTGCCGAAGTCTTTTCTGAGGCAATAACAAATCCGTCAGGCGTGTAATCAGAGAAGAGAAGCTCGCTGCCGCTGACTGAAAATCCTGAGATCCCGAACCGGGAGGCTGTCACGCGTTCAGCCGGTCCCGTGCCCGGGATGAGCTCCGCCGGTTCATAACCCGGGTTGGGTTCAGCCTGTCCTCTGCCCGGAATGCGGTAAATATTATCCGAACCGTCTCCCTGTGCAAGAAAGAAAAGGGTGTCATTGTGGATTTCCGCCTGAACGATGTCAGTCACGTTCTCTTCCAGGTTAACGGTCCATTTCTTGCCTGTCGGCGTGTACGTTCTGATACCCTCACCCTTTTCGCTGATAGTGACCATGGTTACACTGGTGCCGTCAGATGACCAGGAAGGGCGCTGGAGTATAAGGCTGTCAGGCGGAACGAGATTCATCAGCACTTCGCCTGTATGAGAGTCAAGGAAAACAAGCGAACATGACATACCTGTTGTTGTTGAAACGGCAACTATCGTTTGCCCGTCAGGTGACAGATCCGGCGCTGTGTACCTCGTTTTGAACGTCAACTGGGTTACTATGCCTGCGGGGATGTCAAGCCTTTTGATCACCGAGTAGTCGCGATTATCCCACCTTATATCAGGGTGTTGTTCTGCCCATACCACAGAATTACCCGAAAACGAGAAAATGTAAGGATAAACATAGCCTGTGGTGGTCAGGGTCAGTTCTTTCCCTCCACCTGTTTCGGTTATTGCAAACCGGGAGGGGTCGGACATTGAAGTCCGGAGGGAGATGATCCTTCCGTCATCCATCCTGTGGGGGGCGAAGTGGCTGACATGATCCCGTTTTCTGCCTGAGCTCAAAGGGGTGTAATCAATCACTCTCCCGGAAATGCTTTCGCTCCATCTTTTTTCGAGTTCAGCGAAGGCGGAATCATATAGTTTTCTTTTACTGAGCCCGGTTTCTCGTCTCAGGGCCGTATTGACCGGGTTTGGGAACCAGCCTGAGGCTACTCTTTCGGTTACCCTTGTCCATGCCTCCGGATCAATGGTGCGGAGGTGGTTCATCATCAGGTATCCGAAGACATAGTGGTCAGGTGTAAAATTACGGTAAGAGCCGGACAGCATCTTGTCATACCGGTAGATTCCTTCAGGCCTGAGGGACAGGGCCTTGGCGCCCCGGATGAAGGCATTGCTCCGCCCCCTGCCAGACAGCCCTGTGACCGTTTCAGCGTAGACTGCGTCACCCTCCAGTGCCCATGCCGGTATCTGTACCGCGCTGAGGCCCGATGCCTGTTCCCCCAGTATGAACCGCAGCGCCCTGCCGAAGCCGCGGCTGTTGAGAGAGCCGAGTTGCAGCACATGAGCCGTCTCATGCACGGCAAGCTGTGCTGCGGGGTGCATCGGCAGGTTGTCCTGACCGGGCAGGGGGTACAGTTCCATCCTCCGGGGCGCCCAGCTCACGTACCCGTTTGACTGCATCGAGTGGTTGTGAATTATTACCGGGATAGTCGTTTTTACCCCCGGGTAAAGAACTGACAGCCTCCCGAATGACTCCTCCAGGAGCCTGGCATAACGTGATGCTTCACTGCCAAAGTCGTCAGGGTAAATCACCCTGAAATGGGGTGTACGGATCTGCAGCCACCTGAGAGAGGCGGGGTCCTGTCCGGTGTCATAGTACTGGGCTTCTGCCCTGGCCAGTGGAAGCAGGCTCATTATGAGCAGAATAATACATCTTTTCATCCAGGGCAGTTTGTCCAAAAATACCAAAATTGGCTGATATCTAAGGGTACACGGCAAAATCTTATTATTTTCGTGCGGTATTAATCCGGAACTGAAATAAAACGGTTATGATAAAGAAATACAGGCTTTGGGATAACATCCTTGGCTGGACAGTTTTTGTGGTGGCGTCTGTCACTTACCTGATGACCCTCGAGCCGACAATGAGCTTATGGGATTGCAGTGAATTCATCGCCTCCGCCTTCAAGCTGGAGGTAGGTCACCCGCCCGGGGCACCGTTTTTCATGATACTCGGAAGGTTCTTTGCCAACTTCGCCGGAGGCGATGAGTCAAAGGTTGCAATGATGATCAATGCCATGTCAGGGCTGGCAAGTGCACTTACGATACTGTTTCTTTTCTGGACAATCACTCACCTGGCCAGGAGAATCTTCCTCAGGCAGGAATCTGACTACACAGCAGGACGCATAATTGCAGTTCTCGGTGCCGGCCTGACGGGTTCACTGGCTTATGCCTTCTCGGATACATTCTGGTTCTCGGCCGTGGAGGGAGAGGTTTACGCAACCTCCTCACTCTTCACCGCCGTGGTTTTCTGGGCAATGCTCAGATGGGAGGATGTGGCCGGCGAACCCCATGCTGACAGGTGGATTATTCTTATTGCCTTCATGATGGGGCTTTCAATAGGTGTTCACCTTTTAAATCTCCTTGCAATACCGGCCATTGTTTTCATCTGGTACTTCCGCAAGTACCAGTTCTCATGGAAGGGTTTTGCAATATCAATCGGTGTGTCTGTACTGCTCCTGGTTCTTATCATGTACGGCATCATTCCGGGTATTGTGAGGGTTACTTCCGCCTTTGAGCTGTTCTTTGTAAACAGCCTTGGGCTGCCCTTCAACAGCGGCATGTATATTCACCTTTTGCTCTTTATTGCCGCCCTTGTACTTTCAGTATGGTACAGCTTCACACACAGTGACAGGCTGAGAATATTCCTCCTTGCAGGGACAACGATGCTCCTGTCTGGTATATGGCTGCTTACCGACTCACTGCTGCTCAATCTCGTATTCCTGGCTGCAGTAGTCTCTGGTGTCTGGCTTCTCTCAACAAAACAGAAAGCGGCCCTGAACACTATAATGACTGCACTTCTGGTTATCGTGATCGGTTATTCCAGCTTCGCGGTAATCGTTATCAGATCCACGGCAAACCCGCCGATGAATGAGAATAATCCGTCAAATCCCTTCGCTCTGCTTTATTACCTTAACCGTGAGCAGTATGGTCAGCGGCCCCTTTTCTACGGACCGTATTACAATGCCCCTGTAACAGATTATGTTAAGGGCAAACCGACGTACAATCCGTCAGGCGATAAGTATATAATCACCAATCGCGAGACAGAAACGAAGTATGACGAGCGGTTCATGACCATCCTCCCGAGGATGTGGAGCAATGCTCCGGATCATGTCAGGGAGTATGAAAGCTATGTTGGTTCCAGGGGAAAGCCGGTGCGGATAAATGACCCCCAGACCGGGGAGCCAACAACATTGCGGGTACCGACGTTCGGCCAGAACCTCGGGTTCATGTTCCGTCATCAGCTGGGATTCATGTATTTCCGGTATTTCATGTGGAACTTCAGCGGAAGGCAGAATGATGTGCAGAGTACAGGAGGGCCGGTCAACGGAAACTGGATTACGGGAATTGATTTCCTTGACGCTCCCCGGACCGGATCGGTGAAGGGGATGCCTGATGACATGCGCAATGATCCCTCGCGAAACAGGTATTTCCTTCTTCCACTCCTCCTGGGTCTTGTCGGGTTTCTCTGGCATTTCAACCGTGACGTGCGCAACTGGTGGATTGTGCTGCTTCTGTTTATAATGACCGGCATAGCCATTGTAATATACCTGAACCAGTATCCGAACCAGCCACGTGAACGTGATTACGCCTATGCCGCGTCATTTTATGCCTTCACAATCTGGATAGGACTGGGCGTGCTGGCTCTCTTCGAGCTGCTGCGAAAGGCAGCCGGCGAAAAACCTGCCGCTGTAATATCCACAGTGCTGGCCTTTGCCGCCGTACCTGCCCTCATGGGGTCACAGAACTGGGATGACCATGACCGTTCAGGCAGATACCTGGCCAGGGATGTTGCTTTCAACTATCTCAATTCATGTGCACCAAATGCTATTATCTTCACAGGAGGCGACAATGACACGTTCCCCCTCTGGTACGCCCAGGAGGTTGAGGGAGTACGCACTGACGTAAGGGTTTGCAACCTGATGCTGCTCAACACTGACTGGTACATTGACCAGATGAAATACAAGGCATACACTTCAGATCCGCTGCCGATAAGCCTGAAGAAGGAGCTTTACTATGACGGTATAAATAACCAGGTTGCGGTCCTGGAAAAGATCAGGGAACCTGCAACCGCAAAAGAGGTGATGAAATTCATTTCAAGCGGCAGCGATGTGTCAAAACTCAAGTTTTACGGAGAGGATATCTGGTTAATTCCCACCCGCACCATACGCATACCGGTTGATTCCGCGAAGGTGCTGGCCAATGGTACCGTAAAGCCGGAGGATGCCGACAGGATAGTGCCATATATTGATATTACCCTCAAGGGATCATGGATAATGAAGAATCAGCTTCTGGTGCTTGATATCCTTGCTCACAACGACTGGGACCGTCCGGTCTATTTCGTCACGGGGCAGACTGACGATGCCCTCGGGCTTGAGGAGTATTTCCAGCTTGAAGGGCTGGCATACCGGCTGGTGCCGGTGAAAGGGATCAATAAGAGCTGGTTCGAGTATGGCCGTATTGATACCGACATACTTTATGAGAATATGATGAACCGTTTCAGCTGGAAGGGAGCCGGTGATCCGGATGTATACATAGATCACTATCACAACCGGACACTGACTGTTGTCAGGGCACGCCTTAACCACGCCAGGCTTGCCACGGCTCTTGTAGCTGAGGGTGACACAGCCAGGGCGGGACAGGTTATTGACAGGTGTCTCGAACTCTTCCCGGTGTCAAAGCTGGGTTATGATTATTATTTCGGTGACATCATCTCGGCTTCTTTTGCCTCCGGAAGGAAGGAGAATGGCAGGGAACTGGCACGCGAGTTTGCTGATTATTATGCAGTGCGGGCGGGGTACCTGCTTGATCAGAAACCCTCTGTGGCTTTCTATGCCGGTCCGGAGATAGCCAACAGTCTACAGATGTTGCTTCAGGCTATAAGGATCTCTTTTGACAATGGTGAAACCGGCCTTGCAGAGGAAATAAATGCCAGGTATAATGAACTGTATGCCCGATATGCAGCGATGAACCAGTAGATCAGGCAATAGGCAATAGGCAGTAGTGAAAAAGGGACTCCGGGTGAAGTCCCTTTTTGCATTCAGTATCTTTTTATTATCCCGCAGGCTTGCTATCTTCATGTTGTTGCCAACACTACTGCCTGCTGCCTATTGCCTATTGCCTGCTTATCAGTCATACATCTGATAGGCCGGCCTTGGAGCCAGGTATTTTTCAAGAATCAGGTGGATCTTGTCCGGGAATACAGGTTTGAGATTGTATTCGGTACAGCCGGCAATATATGCTTCGTTCTTGGTCTGCTCTGAATAATAAGCTGTTATGAGTATCACGGGGGCAGAGCGGTTTACCTGCCGGAACGCCCGTGTGCATTCGATGCCGTTTACAAGCGGCACCAGGAAATCCATGAAGACAAGATCAAAGTGTTCCCTGCCTGTGGTTATGGCTTCGATAAATTCCTTACCGTTCCGGTATGGAAAAACTTCTGCTCCGGTTTCCCTCAGCAGAGTTTCATAATACTTCAGGGATGCAGCATCGTCCTCAACAATCGCAATCCTCTTGCCTGTAATGTTAAGCATATTTATAAAGTGAACCCGGGGTTATTAACCGAACTCCACGTAAAAATATCCGGCGAGGATTAACAAGGTTAAACATTTCAGGCGCAAATGTCAACTTTAGGAACAACTTATTAACAACAACTTTTGAACAGGAAATCAATAGCGGGGTAACGCTCATAAAATCAGTGTAGTAGAAAGGTCAGCGACACTCCCAGTAGGTTGTGACCCCACCCGATGTCGACGGGGGAATAGACTTGATGTTTATCAGTTCCTGTCCGCAGTATTCTGCCTCGGTACCCCATGCGAACGCGTTGCCGTTCTCATAGGATACGGTCTGGCAAACCTGGCATCCGTCACCAAGGAGTTCGCAGGAAGTAAAGGAAATGGTTATTATAAGCACGGCAAAAGCATACAATAATTTTTTCATGGCTGATATTTCTGAAATAACGTCAAAGGTAAGCAATTAGTATTGGAGCCAATGTGCAGCATTTTTTTTATATTGGAGTCATTATTATGAAAACAGAAAACCTAAAATCACTCATATTATGGAAGAAAATGCCGCATCACCCGCATCCGTGACAGTTGAAGAGAACAGGATGAAGAAACATGTCAATATTGCAGGCATACTGCAGATTGTTTTCGGATCATTCATCGTGCTTGGCGCATTGGCAATTGCAGTGCTTTTTGGATTTATTGACCAGTTTGTCGATGATCCTACCGCCATCAAGGTCCTTGGCATAATCTCAACTCCGCTTGTTGTACTTATGCTTCTCTTTGGCGGGGCGATGATTGCCGGCGGCATAGGCCTCTTCTACTGCAAGCCGTGGGCCAGGATACTGACACTGGTAATGGGAGCCATTGGCCTGCTCAACGTACCCATCGGCACACTCAAGGGTGTCTATATCATATGGGTACTGGTGCAATCTGAGACAATATCCCTCTTTGAGAAGGGGTGTCCGGGGAAAGTCTGAGGGTCTGAGAGTCTGAGGGTCTGAGGGTCTGAGGGTCTGAGGGTCTGAGAGTCTGAGGGTCTGAAGGTCTGAGGGTCTGAGGGTCTGAAGGTCTGACGTCTGAAGTGGCGGACAAAATGATTATTTTTGTGGTCTAACCAGGATGACATGGCAGACGACAAGAAGATCATTTTTTCAATGTTCAGGGTGAGCAAGAGCTACCCACCGCACAAGCAGGTAATCAAGGATATATCTCTTTCATTTTTTCTCGGGGCGAAGATCGGGATCATCGGTCTCAACGGCTCGGGAAAATCGACTCTGTTGAAAATAATTGCAGGCCTCGAGAAGGAGTACCAGGGTGAGGTTGTGTTTTCTCCTGGTTACACAGTAGGTCACCTGGCTCAGGACCCGCTGCTGGATGAGAGCCGTACCGTGCGCGAGATTGTAGAGGAAGGTGCTGCCGAGGTGGTGGCCGTGATGAAGGAGTACGAAGAGATAAACCTTCGGTTCGGGGAGCCGGAAGTTTATGAAAACCCTGATGCGATGGAAAAGCTGATGGCCAGGCAGGCTCAGCTTCAGGAGAAGATCGACGCTCTCGATGGCTGGAATCTTGAGCACAGGCTTGAAAGGGCAATGGATGCCCTTAACTGTCCCGAGCCATCCACACCTGTCAACATTCTTTCGGGAGGAGAGCGCCGCCGCGTGGCCCTCTGCCGGCTGTTGCTTCTTGAACCCGACGTGCTGCTGCTCGACGAACCCACCAATCACCTCGACGCGGAGAGTGTACAGTGGCTCGAGACACACCTCAGGCAGTACAAGGGAACTGTCATCTGCATAACACATGACCGCTACTTCCTTGACAATGTTGCAGGCTGGATCCTGGAACTTGATCGTGGTGAAGGCATCCCATGGAAAGGCAATTACACCTCATGGCTTGAACAAAAGGCCAAACGCCTCGAGATGGAGGAGAAAGGCAGTGTCAGGCGCCGCAAGACCCTGGAACGCGAGCTTGAATGGGTGCGCATGTCACCGAAGGCTAGACATGCCAAGTCAAAAGCCCGTCTGAGCGCCTATGAGAACCTCCTTAACCAGGATGTGAAGCAAAAGGAGGAAAAACTTGAAATATTCATACCCAACGGCCCCAGGCTGGGCGACAAGGTCATAAACGCCCGGGGGGTTAAGAAAGCCTTCGGTGACAGGATCCTGTTCGAAGACCTTGATTTCCGGCTGCCTCCGAACGGAATCGTCGGGGTGATCGGACCGAACGGAGCAGGAAAAACCACCCTCTTCAGGATGATAATGGGTCAGGAGACTACTGATAATGGTTCCTTTGAGGTGGGGGAAACAGTTTCGCTTGGTTATGTTGACCAGGCTCATGCTGCAATTGACCCTAAAAAGAGCGTATATGAAGTAATCTCCGGTGGTCAGGATGAAATCATGGTCGGCAACAGGCCTGTCAATTCGAGGGCCTATGCTGCCAGGTTCAATTTCACAGGAGCTGATCAGGAGAAGAAGTGCGGGGTGCTTTCCGGAGGTGAGCGCAACAGGCTGCACCTGGCTCTTACACTGAAGAGCGGTGCCAATGTACTCCTCCTTGACGAACCTACGAATGATATTGACGTCAACACCCTCCGCGCCCTTGAGGAGGGCCTCGATAACTTCGCCGGATGTGCTGTAATTATATCCCATGACCGATGGTTTCTTGACCGGGTGGCAACGCATATCCTTGCCTTTGAGGGCGACTCCAAAGTGGTCTGGTTCGAGGGCAGCTTCTCGGAATATGATGAAAATTATCATAAAAGAACAGGGAATTCCGGCCCGGTGAGATTCAGGTATAAAAAGCTTTCCTGACTTAAACCTGTCAGCTTCGGATTCCTGAAAGTGAATGCATTTATCTTCCCCGGAGATACAGGACAAAATGCCATTTCTCCCGTTGTTTCTGTTTATTAGCCCGCTCCAGGTGGCCGGATACAAGTATAATAAAAATCATTTCCCGGAAGACTGTTAGTTTTAAAACAGTAACTTCGGCCATAAGCACATGAGCCGTTACGCCATTCACGGCTATGTTGAATGACCAAACCTGAACAAACAGTAATTCAATATTATATAATGTCAACACGCAGGCAATTCATAAGGATCTCAGCGATGGGAGCAGGAGCTGTCATGGCCGGTGCCGCGGGACTAAAACTTTTTGGTTCCCAACTCACTGAAGGTCAGAAAGCCACCTATGCTGCCCTCACGGGCCGTACCCCTACATACTGTGAGGTATGTTTCTGGAAGTGCGCCGGCTGGGTATACAAAGACGACAGGGGATCAATCCAGAAGATAATCGGAAACAGTGAGGACCTGAATTGTAACGGCCGTCTGTGTCCGCGCGGCACCGGCGGAGTGGGCATGTATCATGACGAGGACCGGCTGCGCAGACCCCTGATACGAACCGAGGAGCGCGGAAAACAGAGTTTCCGCGAAGCAACCTGGGAAGAGGCGTTTGACTACATTGCCGAAAAGATAAAGGTGATCTCAGCCGAACACGGTCCTGAGTGCATCGCCCTTTTCACCCACGGATCAGGAGGCAAGTATTTCTCAACTCTTCTGCGTGCCCTGGGGTCTCCGCATATTGCAGCACCCTCCTACGCACAGTGCCGCGGACCGCGCGAGGTGGCCTTCCAGGCTACATTCGGGGAAGCACTGGAAAGCCCAGAACCACTTGATATCCGTGACACAAAGTGTCTTGTCCTCATCGGAAGCCACCTGGGTGAGAACATGCATAACGGACAGGTTCAGGAGATGTCTGACGCAATAGACAAGGGGGCAGCAATCATTACTGTTGACCCGCGGTTCTCAACGGCAGCCGGCAAATCCAAATACTGGCTCCCGATAAAACCGGCAACTGACCTCGCCCTGCTGCTGGCATGGATCAATGTAATAATCACCGAGGAGCTTTATGACAAACCTTACGTTGAGAAATATACATACGGTTTTGAATACCTTAAGGAGCATGTCAAAAACATGACCCCTGAATGGGCATACGGCATAACCACTATTGATCCGACAGTTATCCGTGAGACTGCACGGGAGATGGCCAATGCCGCACCTGCAGTAATAGTCCACCCCGGACGTCATGTAACCTGGTACGGTGATGACACGCAGCGGCTCAGGGCGGTGGCAATACTCAACGCCCTGCTGGGTTCATGGGGTCGCAGGGGCGGATTCTTCCGCTCCGAGATCTTTGAACTGCCGGAACCGCCCCATCCTGCCTACCCGACACCAAAGAGAACCTGGAGGACGGAGTTTCCTGATCTCTACAAGCTTGCCGACACGGTTCTGGCCAACGGCGTTTGTGACGCCACTGTACCGGATCCGAGTCGCAACTGCAAGTTCCAGGCATGGATAGTCAACGGCACGAACCTCATGGAAACCCTTCCCAACCAGGAGAACACGCTTAAGGCCATACAGGCACTTCAGTTGCTTGTAGTGATAGATACTATGCCAATGGAAATAACAGGCTGGGCTGACGTGGTCCTGCCTGAGTGCACCTACCTTGAGAGATATGATGACCTCAGGGTAGTAGCTCACCGCAAGCCGCAGATTGCCCTGAGGGCTCCCGCCGCCGAACCTATGTACGAGACCAAACCGGCATTCTATATGGCCAGGGAACTCGCAAAAAGACTCGGAGTGGCTGAGTACTTCCCGTTCGAAAAGGTTGAGGACCAGCTTGACTGGCAGTTGAAACAGGTGGGCAGCAGTCTGGAGGAGATGAAAAGGATAGGTGTCAAAACCTTCGACCGCACTGGCGGCGACTTGTTTTATTCTCCGGATGAAGATGTTGAATTCTATACCGCTACCGGAAAGATAGAACTGTATTCTACAGCGCTGGAGGGTGCCGGTTTCGACCCTATGCCGAAGTACACCCCGCACGAGGAACCGCCGGCCGGCTTCTACCGCCTAAACTACGGAAGGGCCCCGATGCATACATTCAGCCGCACTGCAAATAACCCGAACCTCACTGACCTGATGGATGAAAACAGCGTGTGGGTCAATCCCCGCGTGGCAAAAGAGTGGGGGCTCAGCACCGGGCAATACGTGCATCTTGTCAACCAGGACGGCAAGAGGTCAGAGTTTCCGATAAAAGTCAGGGTGACTGAGCGTATCCGCTGGGACTCTGTTTACATGGTTCACGGGTTCGGGCACCAGGAGAAGAAACTGAGGCGGTCCTACGGAAAGGGGGCCAGTGACACCAACCTCATCACTAAGGTGCTTGTTGACCCCGTCATGGGTGGCACAGGCATGAGAGGCAACTTTGTCACTTTCATTACTGATCTTGCCGGAGAGGAGGTGGCATCATGAGATACGCGATGGCTGTTGATACAAAAAAATGTGTCGGATGCAGCGACTGTGTCGTGGCATGCCAGACCGAGAACAATGTGCCGATAGGATACTGCCGCGACTGGGTTGTGGAGGTGATGGACGGCACTTACCCGCAGCTTGAGATCGAGCTTCGGTCAGAGAGGTGTAATCACTGCGAAAATGCACCATGTGTGAGATGCTGTCCCACGGGAGCAAGTCATATTGTCGACGGAGGTATAGTGCTTGTCAAACCGAACAAGTGCATTGGCTGCGGGGCATGTATCGCCTCGTGCCCCTATGATGCCCGCTACCCGCATCCTAAGGGTTACGTTGACAAATGCACCTTCTGCATCCACAGGGTTAACCAGGGGATGAAACCGGCATGTGTGTCGGTATGCCCGACGAAGTGCATGTACTTTGGTGATCTCGATGATCCCAACAGCGACGTGAGCATTGTGCTGAAGAAGCGCAAGTACAAGACCCTCATACCCGAGGCAGGAACGAAACCGCATCTCTACTTCCTAATCTGACCTGACCATGAACGAAGAACTTATAATAAGCGGCAGGGAGAACCTGATGGTCGACCCTCAACTTCATATATGGCACTGGCCGATACCGCTCTATCTCTTTCTCGGGGGGCTGGCGGCCGGAGTGCTCTTCTTCGCGGCCCTCTATTACCTGATGGGCAAGGAAAATGAATACCGTTCAGCCGTGCGCCGGGTGCCGTTCATTGCTCCCGTGGCCCTGGTACTTGGCCTGGCAGCGCTCTTCTACGACCTGCGCCACAAGGCCTTCTTCTGGCAGCTGTACACCACAATAAGGCTCGAGTCACCCATGTCATGGGGCGCCTGGACGCTGCTTGTGATAACCACCGCATCATTCATCTGGTGCGCCCTTCATATCAGGGAGTTTTTCCCAAACTGGGACTGGAAGTACAACTGGCTGAAGGAACTGGAAGCATTCTTCAACAGGTACAAGAAGCA
>CAZOHL010000076.1:0-15126 GCA_964579645.1 uncultured Rikenella sp.
TTTGAAAAAGAAGACAATGAAGAAAGTATTTGGGATACTCCTGTTTGCTGCACTGATTTTCACAGCTCAGGATGGATTGGCGCAGTCATTCAAGACAGGTCACATCAACCGTGATGATATTATTATGGGGATGGCTGATTATGATACTGCAATGAAAAAGTACAATGCATTCGGCCAGGAGCTGACAAATGCCCTGGAGCTGATGCAGGTTGAACTGAACAACAAGTATGATCAGTTTACGAAAGAGGAAAAGAATCTCACAGACCTTGTAAAGGCAAACAAGGCGCAGGAGATAACTGACATGCAGACACGCATCAACAACTTCCAGCAGCAGGCTCAGGTGCAGCTGCAGGAGAAGCAGGCTGAGCTGCTGAATCCCATCATAGAAAAGGCCAACAACGCAATCAATGCTGTTGCAAAGGAGGGCGGTTACATATATATATATGATGTACGGACACTCGTTTATGTTGACACTGTCAAGAGTACTGACATTGGCCCGCTTGTAAAGACTAAGCTGGGAATCAAATAATTAATATGAAATAAAAGTGCTGCCCGCCCCCGGCGGGCAGTCTTACATTATACAGTCATGGAAGCAAGCAACCGTCCGATCGGGGTATTTGACTCAGGTGTGGGAGGGTTGACGGTGGCACAGGCCATCCGCCAGATCCTGCCCGGGGAACAGATTGTCTATTTTGGCGATACGGCTCACCTGCCTTATGGCGACAAGTCTGAAGAAGCAATCAGGGGTTATTCAAGGAAAATCACCGAGTTTCTTCTCGGCTTTGATGCCAAGGTGGTGCTCATAGCATGCAACTCGGCATCAGCTTCAGCTTACGAAACCCTTCTTACAGAATTTGGAGGGAGGGTCATTATCCTCGATGTGATCAATCCGGTAGTGGAACACTGCGCTTCACGCAACTTTCAGAGGCTGGGCGTTATCGGCACCAAGGTGACAATCAACTCAGGCACATACACAAGGAAACTGAAGGAGTCATCGCCATCTACCAGCGTCGTCTCTCTTGCAACGCCGCTGCTGGTGCCAATGATCGAGGAAGGATTTATTTTCGATGATATAAGCAACGCCATCATACGCACCTATCTTTCTGATCAGAAGCTGACCGACATCAACGGCCTGATTCTGGGATGTACGCATTACCCTATCATCCGGAACCAGATAAGCAAGTTCTTTAATTTCAACGTCGAGGTTGTTGACTCCGCCCGCATAGTTGCAGTCAGACTCCGGGAGACACTCGAAAAACATAACCTGGTCAACAGGGGAAAAGCCGGTGATGACCAGTTCTTCGTATCAGACTATACTGATTACTTCGAAAAGATTGCACGGATGTTCTTTGAGAGTTCAATCAACCTCCGGAAGGCGGACATCTGGTCATGACCGGTTACTGTGAGCCTTCCCCGGAGATCTCATGCGACAGATCATTCTGTTGTCTGTCATCCTGTTCGGGTTATTCAGAAGGTCAATGCAAACATGACCAAAATCATACAGTTGTATCAGGTAAATGGTGAACTTCGCTTCACCATTTCAGGTTATTCTTCTACACAGGTTATTTCTTTAAATCAAATACTTTACAATCATCATGGGAAAAAGATCAAAGGTCATTGAGAAGGATGCGGTGGTGATCAGGTTCTCAGGCGACTCGGGAGACGGGATGCAGCTTACCGGCACCCTCTTCTCCAACACGTCGGCCCTGTTCGGACATGACATATCCACCTTTCCTGATTATCCTGCTGAGATAAGGGCCCCGCAGGGTACCGTGGGAGGCGTCTCAGGGTTCCAGGTGCACATAGGGCACAAACTGATTAACACTCCGGGTGATTTCACCGACATCCTCGTTGCAATGAATCCGGCTGCTGTGCGTGCAAATGCCAGGTGGCTCAGAAAGGGATCCACAATTATCTATGACTCAGATAACTTCACTGAAAAATCGATACAGAGGGCCGGATATAAGGCTGATCCCTTTGCTGAAGACAAGCTTGATTCGATGAACCTCATTGCGGCACCTATCACCACCCTGGTGAAGGAGGCGCTTAAAGATATGGAGATAGATCCCAAGACAGTACTGAGGACGAAGAACATGTTTGCCCTCGGTATGGTTTACTGGCTCTTTGACAGCAAGCTCAAGTACACCGAGGATTTTATCGAGGAAAAATTCGGCAAGAAGCCTCTGGTGGCCGAAGCCAACAGCAAGGTACTCAGGGCCGGCTATTACTACGGTGAAACCATCGAGGCGCTGACACCCTCATACAGGGTCGATCCCGCCCCGATAAAGAAGGGTACTTACCGTAATATAAACGGCAACCAGGCCACCTCATGGGGTGTGCTTGCCGCTGCTGAAAAAGCCGGGCTGAAGCTCTTCATCGGCTCTTATCCGATCACCCCTGCCACCGGTATCCTTGAGGAGCTTGCGCTTAGGAAGGATATGGGCGTCAAGAGCCTCCAGGCCGAGGATGAGATAGCCGGCATATGTACATCAATAGGTGCCAGCTTCGCAGGACGCCTGGCTGTAACCTCAACTTCAGGTCCCGGGCTAGCACTTAAGTCTGAAGCCCTCAACCTGGCCGTGATGACTGAGCTCCCGCTTGTAGTCATTGACGTACAGCGCGGCGGACCTTCAACAGGGCTTCCTACCAAAACCGAACAGTCTGACCTCTGGCAGGCACTTTATGGCCGCAACGGCGAAAGCCCGGTACCGGTTCTGGCAGCAGGGACACCTTCAGACTGCTTCAGGTTCGGTTTCGAGGCTGCAAAGATCGCAATCGAACATATGACGCCGGTAATTCTGCTTACAGACAGCTACCTGGCTAACGGCTCGGAACCATGGAAGATACCCTCGACAAAGGACCTTCCATCCATCACAGTTCCATATGCTGTCAAGACAGACAAGGAGTTCCTCGCATATGAGAGGGACCCCGAGACACTGTCTCGTAAATGGGCCATCCCCGGAACCCCGGGACTCGAACACCGCGTGGGCGGCCTCGAGAAGACGATAAAGGGGAGTGTCTCATATACCCCGGAGAACCATGAGTATATGGTCAGGATTCGCGAGGAGAAAGTCGAACGCATCGTTAGAAACATACCTGACCTCAAAGTCCACGGAAGGAAAACCGGTGACCTGCTGGTGATCGGATGGGGCAGCAGCTACGGACATATCATAACTGCCGTCTCAGAGCTCCAGCAGGAAGGATACAGCATATCGGCAGCCGTATTCAACTACATCAGACCCCTGCCGAAAAACACTGCAAAAGTGTTTGCCGGATTTGACAAGCTGGTTGTTTGCGAACTGAACACAGGACAGTTTGCCAATTACCTGAGAATGAAGCACCAGAAGTACACGTACAACCAGTACAACAAGGTTCAGGGGCTCCCGTTCACAGTCAAGGAGATTAAGGATTATTGTGTTAAACTGCTTAAGGGTAAGAAAAATGGCTGAAACAACTATTAACCACTATGCAGCGAAAGACTTCAAAAGCGATCAGGAAGTAAGATGGTGCCCGGGATGCGGTGACCATGGCATACTTGCCTCACTTCAGAAGACTCTTGCTGAACTTGATATACCGAAGGAAAAATATGTCTTCGTATCAGGGATCGGTTGCTCCTCAAGACTCCCGTACTATATGAATACCTACGGGTTTCACGGTATCCACGGCAGGGCTGCGGCAATAGCCACCGGCATCAAGATCGCCAACCCTGATCTGATGGTATGGGAGATGACCGGCGACGGCGACGCACTGGCAATAGGAGGGAACCACTACATACATGCTATCAGGCGTAACATCGACATCAAGAACATCCTCTTCAACAACGAGATCTACGGACTTACCAAGGGACAGTATTCCCCCACTTCGAAGAAGGGTCTGACGACAAAGACTTCGCCGTATGGCACAATCGAGGAACCCTTCAAAATAGGAGAACTCACAATAGGCGCCAATGGCCGTTTCTTCGCACGCACGGTTGATTATAACCTGCAGCTCTCGAACGAGGTTTACAAGGAGGCAGCCAGGTTCCATGGCACTGCAGTAGTTGAGGTCATCCAGAACTGCGTCATCTTCAATGACGGAACTCATGATGCTTTCACGAGCAAGGAGAATCGTGATGACAATACAATCACTCTCCGCCATGGCGAAAAGATGATCTTCGGCAAAAACCGCGACAAGGGAATCATCCTGAAAGATCTCAAGCTTAAGGTGGTAACCCTTGGGGAGAACGGCATTACCGAGAAGGATATCCTTACCCATGACGCACATGAACCCAACCCCGGTATTCACTACCGGCTCGCCGGAATGTCGCTTCCGGAATACCCGGTGGCGCTTGGCGTGATCAGGGCCATCAATGCGCAGACCTATGACGCTGCAATGATAGAACAGCATGAACGGGTCCAGGCCAAATCCAGGATCAGGACAGTTGATGAACTTCTAAGGAGCGGATCAACCTGGGAGGTGAAGTAGTCTCGGCTGAGACCACGCCCTTGCCGGGCTTGCTCCGGTAACAAAAAACAGCCGGTTACTCAATGCAGGTAACCGGCTGTTATATTCTATTCTCTTTTTGTTTATTTTGGTATCCGACTTTACCTGATGCCCAGATGAATGATTGCCCTGACCACGGACCTGGTTTCACCCGTGCCGTACATGACCAGCAGGAACGACTTAAGGAGCTTGCCTGCGTCAACCGTGCAACGCAAATTATCAAGGAGAGAAAACCTGTTGACGAGACGCTTACCAACCTGGTACTCGGGCTGCCTGACGCCCTTCAGTATCCGGGATACACAGTCGCAAGCATTAAATTTCAGGGAACGACATTCGAAACTCCCGGTTTTACCGAAACAGAATGGAAACTTGAGCATGACTTTGAAACAATCGCAGGGAAAGGCTCTGTGACAGTATGTTATACCCGTCAGTTTCTGCCTGAGGATGAGGGGCCGTTCCTGAAGGAGGAACATGAACTTCTGGGCAGATTTGCATCCCTTATCGCCGGTTATGTCAACAGTATGCTCGCAGATAACGCACTGTCTCACGAAAACAGGACTGAACTGAAAATCCCGCATGATCCGGAAGGGAGGTCAATCAGGAAGCTGTTGCAGCAATTCCTTGACAGGCATAATGCTGAAAGGGATGTATTTCATGATCTTATGCCTTTCATGGTCAGAGAGATACTGCTGGTAGCCAGCCTTTATGATGCTTATTCAATTGAGGGCGAGGGGCGGTTCTCTGACTACATGCTTGGTGAGTATTACCAGATGAGCCTGACCACAATACCCCGTATCACGGGTGTCTCAGGAGAGGATGAAGCCTTCTCGCGCCTGGAAGCTCGCCATTATGACATGATTATTATTATGGTAGGGGTTGACAAGATCAACCCGATGAGCCTATGCCGCAAGATCAAGCAGAAGTACCCGTATATCCCCACATACCTGCTCCTGAATAATCCCGGCGACATCCCATTCGTCCATGAACAGAAGAGTCACGGAGTACCTTTTGACAACCTTTTTGTGTGGACGGGCGAGTCACGCGTCTTCTTCGCCATGGCGAAACTCCTCGAAGACAAGGTCAATGTGGGTAATGATACTCAGAAGGGACTTACCGGTGTGATTCTGATAATTGAGGATGCTCCTGACTATTATTCAACATATGTTCCGATGCTATATTCCCTCGTGCTGGAGCAGACACGCATCCTCATCGAGGACGTATCATCCGATGAGCTTTACAAGGTGCTCAAGCTCAGGGCCAGACCCAAGATACTCCTTGCAACGACCTGGGAGGAAGCCATGGAGGTATATGCAAGGTATAAGGACAGCCTCCTCGGCGTCATCTCAGACATGCGCTTCCCCCGTGACGGCAAGCTCTACAAAATGGCCGGATTTGAAATGCTCCGGATGATCAGGCAGGAACAACCCAACCTGCCCACTGTCCTGCAGTCTTCAGACCCTGAGAACGCACGCTTCGCAGCCGAACTGAAAGCCAACTTCATAAACAAGAACTCCGAAACGCTCCTTCAGGATATTAAATCATTCATCACATATTACCTCGGCTTCGGTCACTTCGTCTACCGTGACACAAAAGGGAGGCAGATTGCCGTTGCCAAGTCGATGAAGGAGTTCGAGGCATTCCTTAAAACCGTTCCCGAAGACTCCCTCGTGTACCATGCCATGAAGAACCATTTCTCCCTCTGGCTGATGGCAAGAGGAGAGGTGAAGGTTGCCAAGCTCATAAATCCTGTTAAGATTTCTGACTTTGAAAGTCTCAGGGAGATGAGGGAGTTCCTCCTTGACATTATCAGGAAAAGGCGCCGGGAGATGAACAAGGGCAAGGTTGTAAACTTCGACGAGTCAGTCATGTTCGACGAATCGAACGTAGTGAGCTTCGCCGGCGGGTCACTGGGAGGCAAGGGCCGTGGCCTGGCATTCATCAACACCCTTATATACAGCTTCGAGCTGGGGCGGTTATTGCATGGTATCAACATCAGAACGCCCTTCACCACTATAATCGGTACCGATGAGTTTGACCAGTTTATGGATACCAATCAGTTATGGGAGGTGGTGAACCGCGAAAAAGATTTCTCAGCTCTTCAGAAACAGTTCCTGGCTGGCACCCTGAGTGATGACCTCGAGCATAAGCTCAGAGTCTTTATCAGGCTGAATACAAGGCCACTGGCGGTGAGATCATCAAGTCTGTTCGAAGACTCCCTGAGCCAGCCCTTCTCAGGCATCTTCGGCACCTACCTCCTTCCCAACAACCATCCTGACCCGGAGGTGAGGCTGATGCAGCTGATAGGGGCCATCAAGCTCGTCTTCTCCTCGATCTACTCAGACAACTCCCGCATCTATTTCGAAGCTGTGAATTATAAAATTGAGCAGGAGAAGATGGCTGTGGTAATACAGTCTGTTGTGGGAAACAGGTACGGTGACATCTTCTATCCTCATGTCAGCGGTACGGCTCAGTCGTTCAACTTTTATCCCGTGGCCAGTATGACCCCGCATGACGGCTTCGCCGTGGCGGCAGTCGGACTGGGACAGTATGTGCTTGACGGCGAGAGGGCTTTCAGGTTTTCTCCGGCATTCCCTGCCCTTGACATTGTCTCAATTAAGGATATTACAAGGTACTCCCAGACTGAGTTTTACGCTGTTAACCTGGCCCGCAGTGAGGTTGACCTTCTTAAGGGTGAAAACGCAGGACTGGTTAAGCTTGAAATATCGAGGGCTGAAAGAGATGGTTCCCTGACACATGCCGCCTCCGTATACAGCATCGATAATGATACACTTGTGCCAGGGCTGGCAATGCCCGGACCACGGGTTGTCAATTTTGCCAATATCCTCAAGTATGATTATGTGCCCCTGGCGAATGCCCTGAAAACGGTTCTCGAGGTGGTGAGGGAAGCTTTCGGAGCCCCGGTGGAGATAGAGTACGCGGTTGACCTGAACAAGGACGAAGATGGGAGGGCCACCTTCTACCTCCTGCAGATCAAACCAATGGTGGGAAGCGGCGCCGGTTACTCAATAGATCCAGAGACCGTCTACACTGATGATATGCTGCTTGTATCAAGAAAGAGCATGGGCAACGGACTGGTGGAGGGGATCACGGATATTATCTATGTGGAGCCTGAAAAGTTCGATAACCTGAAAACCAATGAAATGGCTGCCGAAATTGACATAATCAACAGGCAGATGCTGGCGGAGGGAAGAAAATATGTTCTCATCGGACCGGGCCGATGGGGTACCAAGGACCGGTTCCTCGGGATACCGGTCGAATGGCCTCAGATTTCAAATGCAAGGGTCATTGTGGAAGTGAGCCTGCCCAACTTCCATATCGACGCTTCACAGGGGTCTCACTTTTTCCATAATGTAACATCTATGAGCATCGGTTACCTGGCAGTGAACGAGGCTACGGCAGAGGGGGTCATAATGTGGAACAGGCTGATGAAAGAAGAGGAAGTTGGCAAAGGCAACTGGTTCAGGCACATCAGGTTCCCCAAACCATTGGTAATAAGGATGGACGGCAGGCTTGGGATGGCAGTGATCTCCCTGGGGAGTTGATTGCTCAGCCCTCCGGAGTCAGTGCTGCCGCTGAAACTGCCGGGCTGATCTTTTTGATCAGTCCCTGCAGCACATTGCCCGGTCCTGCCTCAATGAATTCAACCGCACCGTCGGCAACCATCCTCTGTATTGTCTGGGTCCATCTGACAGGAGAGGTCAGCTGAGCAATCAGGTTTGCCATTATCATAACCGGTTCCGTCACAGGCATACCAGTCACGTTCTGGTAGACAGGGCATATCGGACTACTGAAATGTGACTTTCTTATTGCTTCTTCAAGCTCCTGACGGGCAGGTTCCATGCAGGGAGAGTGGAATCCACCGCTCACTGACAGCGGCACTATCCGTTTTGCGCCTCTCTTCTTCAGCTCCTCAGTGGCTGCAGCCACCCCTTCCGTGGTACCGGAGATCACTATCTGGCCGGGACTGTTGTAGTTGGCCGGAACCACCGTGCCATTCAGCAGGGCGCAAACCTCTTCCACCACCGCATCGTCCATTCCCAGCACGGCAGCCATTGTCGACGGGTTTATGCCGCATGCCCTCTGCATTGCCGAAGCCCTGCCGGCAACAAGGGCAAGCCCTTCCCCGAACGACAGCGCACCTGCAGCGACAAGCGCTGAAAACTCACCCAGCGAGTGGCCCGCAACCATCGCCGGCTTAAAGGCGTTTCCGGCTACAGCCGTCAAAACCACCGAGTGAAGAAAGATGGCCGGCTGTGTCACACGGGTCTGCCTCAGCTCCTCGTCGGTGCCTGAAAACATTGTGTCAGTTATACGGAAACCAAGCTGTGCGTTGGCCTCCTCGAACATGTTACGGGCCAGGGGATATTTCTCATACAGATCTTTTCCCATGCCGGGGAATTGCGCTCCCTGTCCGGGGAATACAAAAGCCTTCATATTTCAAATTGTTTGAGGTGAAAAAATTACTGTCAGTGCAGCCTGCTGGCTATCAGGTGCATGAACTCCTCACGGGTGTTCAGGTTCGAGAGGAAACAACCTGTGAACGCCGACGTTGTTGTGACAGAGTTCTGTTTCTGCACACCACGTATCTGCATGCACATATGCTGTGCCTCTATGACAACGGCGACTCCGAGCGGCTTCAGATTTTCCTGTATGCAGTTACGGATCTGCGTCGTCAGCCGTTCCTGTACCTGGAGCCTTGCAGCGTATGTCTCAACCACCCTGGCTATCTTGCTCAGCCCGGTTATATAACCGTCAGGAATGTATGCCACATGCGCCTTGCCGTGAAACGGCAGCATGTGATGCTCGCACATGGAGTAGATGTCTATGTCCTTCACTATCACCATCTGCCGGTATTCTTCCCGGAAGAGGGCGCTGCGAAGTATCTCTTCAGGGTCAGACTGGTAACCGCGTGTCAGGAAGCTGAGGGCTTTCGCAACTCGCTCAGGAGTCTTGAGCAATCCCTCCCTGTCGGGATCCTCTCCCAGGAGTTTGAGTATCTTGTAGTAATACCCTGCTACCTCTTCTATGACCGCTGGGTTCCATTTTTCGATCTTGTTGTATCCGTCAGACAGCCTTCCGCTGCCGTCATTTAGTTTTTCCATGGTTATCCGTAGTATTCAACATAGTTGTTTTCTGTCTCTTCCAGTCTCACGCAATGCAGAGTGGCACCCTCTTCCGCCAGGGGGAACTCAAGTTCATCCCATATCGCCATGGCAAGGTTCTCTGTGGTGGCCACCTTTCCTGCCATGAAGTCAGTCTCGAGGTTCATGTTTTTGTGGTCCAGCTTTTCGATGACCCGCTCTGTCATTATCTCCTTCAGCCTGGTTGCGTTCATGAAATATCCTGTTTCAGTGTCAGGTTCGCCTCTCACTGTTACCTTGAGGACGTAGTTATGCCCGTGCCACAGGGGATTGGAGCACTTTCCGTAGATGTGCATGTTCTCCTCGTCAGTAAGCTCCGGGCGGAACATTCTGTGCGCGGCGCTGAACCGCTCTCTTCTCGTCAGGTAGATCATATCCGCTAAGTTAATTGGTAGACCTGAAAAGGGGCTATTTTGTTCAAAAATAATATATTTATCGCTTGAACTTATACAGTCTATGAACAAAGCTTCAGGAGATATTCTCATTGCCGTGGCACACCCGTCCGAGGAGGAGGCCGTGAAGAAGGCGGCATTGAGTGCAGGTTGCCGATGTGAGATAATCGTAACCGGTGTGGGCGGTGCTGCGATGTCATGGGCGCTGCAGAAGAGGTTTTCTCCGGGTATGCTCCCCGGCAGCCATGTCAGGGCATCGGAAACCGGCCGGGAGGGTGTAACCACCTCGACCGCTGGGCATGACCAGGCCTCACAAACCGGAAACCTCATGCCATCATCTCTTCCATCACTTGTGATCGGGGCAGGCATTGCAGGAAGCTACGTGGAGTCAATCGGTCCCGGCACTGTTGTCACAACGGCTTCCGACTGCTTCGCCGATATGGGTCTGGATGACAACGGCAAATTCGTACCGCTTTTTGGTGCCGGCCTCGCCGATCCTGACACACCCCCTTTCAGAGGCGGACGGATACCATGCAGCGGGAGGTGGTTCGATCTTGCAGCCAGTCTGATGCCTGCCGTCAGGGGTGCTACCGTAAACATGGTTTCAGGGTCACAGGCAGCCATCGAACGGATCCGGAGGGCATGGGACCCGGAGATAGAAACGATGGAAGGAGCCTGGCTGGCATATACATGCGCAATGTCCGGTGTACCGTGGTTATCGGTCAGGGCAGTTTCAAACATGGTGGAACCGCGCAACATGAAGAACTGGAAGATACAGCTGGCTCTTGACAGCCTTAAGGAAAAAATGATTCAATTGCTTGAAATTATAGCCAGATCATGAAGCTTACACTTGGTTTTTCACCCTGCCCCAACGATACTTTTATTTTCGAAGCCATGGTACACGGAAGGGTAGATACCGAGGGCCTTGAGTTCGACTGGTTTCTGGCTGATGTCGAGGAACTTAATAAAAGAGCTGTCGAGGGAAGTGTTGACATCACAAAGATGAGCTTCCACGCATATGCCCGGACTGCGGAAAAATACCTGATACTCGATTCCGGCAGCGCCCTCGGGCGGAGTAACGGCCCGCTGGTGGTGAGCCGCGGGCAGATACAGCCTTACGAGCTTGACGACGCCCTGATTGCAATACCAGGGAAATACACCACCGCCAATCTGCTCTTCAGCATCTTCTGGCCCAGGGCAACACGCAAACGCGAATACCTCTTCTCGGATATCCCCGGAGCAGTGCTTTCTGGAGAAGCCGATGCAGGACTCATAATTCACGAGACACGCTTTACCTACAGCTCAATGGGCCTGACAATGGTGGCAGATACCGGCGCTTTGTGGGAGAATCTGACCGGGCTGCCTGTGCCTCTGGGAGGCATAGTGATCAGTCGCACCATCGAGCCTTCTGTTGCGTCGAAAGTGGAGCGAACCATACGGCGAAGCATCAGCTATGCATTATCAAGTCCCCAGGAATCAGTTGACTTCATAAGGCAACATGCAAGCGAGACTGATGCCGATGTGACCCGCGAACACATAAAGTTATATGTCAATGATTTCAGCCTGTCACTGGGAGAGGAGGGACGCCGGGCCATTGAAAAACTGTTTGCCATGGCTGTGGAAAAAGGAGCTGCAAACCCGCTCCCTGCAAGGATATTTCTGAAATAACCGGGGCAAAACGAAGCTATTTTAGTATATTTACAGGTAATTCTAAAATCTGTCCGGATTATGAAATTTGAACTACCCCCGTTGAAGTATGAAGCAGGTGACCTTGCACCGCACCTGAGCGCAGAGACCCTTGAATATCATCATGGCAAGCATCACCTTGCCTATGTAAATAACCTTAACAACCTGCTCCCTGGTTCAGCCTTCGAGGAGGCCTCCCTCGAAACCATGATCCGAAAGGCTGAGGGCGCTGTTTTCAACAATGCTGCACAGGTCTGGAATCATACATTTTATTTTGCTTCACTGTCACCCACAGGCAAAAGAATCCCGTCAGGAACCATTGCAAAAGCTATTGAAGCCGAATATGGCTCTTTCGAGGGTTTCAGGGAAGCATTCACCAAAGCCGCCACAACCCTGTTCGGATCAGGATGGGCATGGCTATGCATGAAACCTGACGGCCGGCTTGTAATAACACAGGAATCAAATGCCGGAAACCCGTTAAGATCAGGACTGATGCCGCTGATGACCTGCGATGTATGGGAGCATGCCTATTATATCGACTACCGGAACAGGCGTCCTGACTATATCAAGGCATTCTGGGATCTGCTCGACTGGAAGGTAATAGGAGAGCGGTATGATGAATCACTCAAGAAATAATCTCCCCGGCGGCTGCCACTGTTCATAAGCAGACAGCCTCCTTATAAAGATAAAGGGCAGCCCCGGTCAGGGGCTGCTTCATTTCAAACCAACACATTCTTTTTTCCCTATCTTTACGCAAAATTTCTGCTATGAACCTCCATGACCTGATTGAGAAGACACGCACCTACCGAAGATTTGACGGGAAATATGATATAACATCAGACACCCTGGTCTCTCTTGTCGATCTGGCCCGCAAGTCAGCCTCTGCCGCCAATCGTCAGCCACTTAAGTATATTCTTGTAACAGATCCCGCAGAGCGCGAAGCCATCTATCCGTGTCTCGCCTGGGCAGGATACCTTACAACCTGGGAGGGACCTGACAAGGATGAGAGACCAACTGCATACATTGTGATACTGGGCGACAAGGAAATTTCAGAATCATTTGGCGTTGATCATGGCATTGCCGCACAGAGTATCATGCTCGGAGCAACCGAAGCCGGTCTGGGAGGTTGCATAATTGCTTCCGTAAAGAAGGAGAGACTGAGAACCGCCTTTGACATCCCGAAGCAGTATGAGATACTTCTCGTTCTGGCCCTCGGCAAACCGGTGGAGGAGGTGGTAATAGAAACCATAAGGAATAACGATGTGAAATACTGGAGAGATGGCAAAAGCGTTCACCATGTGCCGAAGAGAACGCTTGACGAGATCATTCTGCACAGGTAAACCCGCAAGGTCACTCCTGCTGTTATCCGTTCTCTTCACTCTTATACTGCAGGGCGTTACCGCCCAGCAGCATGAACCGATACTCTTCCATGGCGTTATCCTCGACGCCACCACGCGCCAGCCCCTGCCTGATGCCCACTGGAACATCAGTCACCGGTCAGCCGGCGCAACTGACAGCAGGGGCATGTTCTCCTTCTATGCACACTATTATGATACAGTGACTTTTACATGCATAGGCTACAGGCACCATACAATGACGGTGGCTGATACCCTCCGGGCAGGTGAGTACACTGCCGGTATATACCTTACAGGTGACACAACCATGATCCCTGCAGTGGTCATCATCCCGCGGCTGGGGAACATGCGGGCTGAGATAATGGCCGAACGGCCTGCCACGAATCAGGATGCGATAAATGCCACCAATAACCTGAGGATGGCCGTATACCAGGGTCTTGCCAATCCCCCGGCACTGGGCGACCCGGCTACGAATTACGAGATACTCAGGCAGAGGCAGAGGATGGAAGCCTATGACAAGGGACAGATCCCTTCAGACAGGATGATAGGGCTGAGCCCTTTTACACTGATACCTATATTATATGTGATTGCCAAGGGTCCGCCGGAAGATCCGGAACCTCCCACCCCCCACGTATCAGCACGTGAGCTTGATTACCTCAGAATGGTGCATGATTCGTTGCTGATCAGGCATTAGGCAATAGGCAATAGTGTTGACAATATTCATGCGGATATTGCCCGGAGGCAGTCTCCCACTACTGCCTACTGCCTAATGGCTACTGCCTCTTCCTGAAAATCACCCCTTTACGAACAGCGCCTTTATGATATGACTGGCTATCTTCGGATTCTCTTTCAGTCTCCTTGTTGAGTAGCCGAACCACTTTTCCCCGAAGGGTACGTACACCCTCATTACATGACCGCCGTCAACGATGCTCTGGCGCAGCTTCGGGGTGACCCCGTAGAGCATCTGGAATTCATACATGTTTTTGGGAACATTGTATTTCCTTATCAGCTCATATGCCCCCTCGATCAGTGGCCTGTCATGGGTGGCAATACCGACATATATTTTATTCCGGAACATGAATTCCAGGTCTTCGAGATAGTGCTGATTGATCTCCTCGTACTTCTTGTATGCTATTTCTGCCGGCTCAATGTAGATGCCCTTGCAGAGACGGTAATTTGTTGGTATACCGGGAGTGTTCATGTCAAGCATCTTCTCCAGGTCGTTGTATGTCCGCTTCAGGTACGCCTGCACCACCAGTCCTACGTTCCGCGGGAACTCAGCATGAAGACGCCTGTAAAGTTCAATCTCCAGGTCAGTACAGGGAGAGTCTTCCATGTCTATCCTGCAGAAGTTGTCGTATGACGCTGCTTTGGCCACTATCTCTCGCATCAGACGGTAGCAGGCCTCTTTGTCAAGAAGCAACCCGAAGCTTGTTGGTTTGAGTGAATAGTTTCCGTTGATACCGCTTTTCTGGGTTTCCTCAATCAGGTCAAGATATTCCTGCTTGTTGGCTTCGGCCTCATCGAGCGACTTGATGAACTCTCCCAGCACGTCGAGGGTCACCCTGACACCCTGAGCGTTCAGCTCACGTGATACCCGCATGGCATCAGCCATTGTCACTCCGGATATATAGGCACGGGAGAAAATCCAGATGAATTTTTTCGGGAAATACGGCAGGATTGAGGCAATGAATTTATTGAACATCTTTGAGCGCTTTTATTTTTTGGCGCTCAAAGATATGAAAAAGCTTGATATGCAAGTCAGAGCCCTATTTGAACGCCTTTTCCGGCAGCCCGTCTCCCTTGAGTGACAGCCTGCTGAAGTATTCGGGCACCTCACGCCCCATCAGCTTGTCGACGTATAGTTTCGCCAGGTATTGCCCAAGCATGAATCCCTGGCCTCGCAGACCCAGGAAGAGTCCATGATCCGGATCGATATACATGCGTGGTTCAGTGTAGTAACCGCTCCAGAGTGACTGGAATCCTGCTGTTGAGAGTTCGGGGAGCCATGAAGTGAATACCTCTGACACTATCTCCATGAACTCCTTG
>CAZOHL010000077.1:0-14830 GCA_964579645.1 uncultured Rikenella sp.
ACACAATCAAAATGTCAAGAACCAATTTCAAAGAATTACTGGATGCCGGTGTACACTTCGGGCACCTTAAAAGAAAATGGAACCCGGCAATGGCTCCCTATATTTTCATGGAGCGCAACGGCATTCACATCATTGACCTTGAGAAAACATCGATCAAGATAGACGAGGCTGCATCAGCACTTAAGCAGATAGCCAAATCAGGCCGCAAGGTTCTCTTCGTGGCAACCAAAAAGCAGGCGAAGGATATCGTCGCTGAAAAGGTAGGATCGGTTAATATGCCATACGTGACCGAAAGATGGCCGGGCGGAATGCTCACCAACTTCCCTACCATCCGCAAGGCAGTCAAGAAGATGGGCTCAATAGACAAAATGGCAACAGACGGAACCTTTGACAACCTCTCCAAAAGGGAGAAGCTGCAGATCACACGCCAGAGAGCCAAACTTGAAAAGAACCTCGGTTCCATAGCCGACATGACCAGGCAGCCTTCCGCACTCTTCGTGATTGACGTGTGCAAGGAACATATCGCCGTCCATGAGGCAAAAAGACTCGGTATACCCGTGTTTGCAATGGTCGACACCAATTCTGACCCGTCAGATATCGACTTCGTTATTCCGGCAAATGATGACGCCGCCAAGTCAATCTCCCTCGTGGTTGACGTTATGTGCCAGGCTATCGCCGAAGGACTGAATGAGCGCAAGGCAGAAAAGGACAAGGACAGCTCACAGGCCGACAGGGAGGAGATGCCGGAAGGCTCACGCAAGGGCAAATTCAGGGCTGCCGACTATGAAGAGGAGAAGCCCGTAATGAAGGGCGACGAAGCCGTGGAGGAAACTGCTGAAAAAGCTGAAGAAGAGGCTGAAGAGAGCACTGAAGAGGAAGAATAGTCAAATCAACCATTTAACAGATTTTAAAAAATGTCAAATATTAGCGCTGCCGATGTCGCCAAACTGAGAAGATTGACTGGCGCCGGCATGATGGACTGCAAAAAAGCCCTGGAAGAGGCAGCAGGAGATTTTGAAAAAGCACAGGAACTGATCCGTAAAAGGGGTCAGGCTATTGCCAACAAACGCGCTGACCGCGAAGCAACTGAGGGCGTCGTCCTGGCAAAAACAACCGCTGACGGCAAAACAGGAATGATGATCTCACTAAACTGTGAGACTGACTTCGTTGCCAAAAACGCTGATTTTATTGCTCTCGGGTTCAGAATACTTGACGGTGCCCTCAAATCTGCACCGGCTGACCTTGAGGCTCTGAAAAATACAATCATCGACGGTGCAAAGGTTTCTGACCTCGTACTTGAAAAAAGCGGTATCACCGGAGAAAAATTCGAACTTGCATTCTTCGGCAGTATCACTGCCGCAGCCGTACAGGCTTATATCCACCCCGGAAACAAGCTCGCCACATTGGTTGGCTTCAGCAAAGCCGGAATTGATGTACAGGTATATAAGGACGTGGCAATGCAGGTGGCTGCTATGAACCCTGTTTCAGTTGATAAGGATGATGTCCCTGAGAAGATTCTTGCCCAGGAACTTGACATTGCAAGGGAACAGGCACGCCGCGAAGGCAAACCGGAAGAAATGCTTGAAAAGATTGCCCAGGGCAAACTCAATAAATTCTTCAAGGAAGGCACCCTTATGAACCAGGAATTCATCAAGGACAGCAAACTCAGCATCAGGCAGTACCTCGAAAGTCACGACAAGGGCCTGAAGGCAACCGGATTCATCCGTTATACCCTGAATGTCTGATAAGTAAAAGACCAGATAAATGGAACGACGCCCTGACGGACGTCGTTTCCTTTTTGTGCCAGAGAAGGATGGCTGATCTTTTTGCCGCTGTTGTCACATTTTATTAGTAAATTAGTCTCACTAAAACAATCAATGACGTATGAAAAAGAACATCGGTAAAACAGACATGACTGTCAGGCTGGTTCTGGCAGCACTGCTCGTAATCCTCTATTTCTTCGTAGGTAAGATAACCGGGCTGATCTTTATAATTATCGCCATCATCCTGGCTGTTACCGCATTGACCCGTACCTGCCCGCTATATTACATCTTCAGGACGGACACTCTGGATAAGACAGAGTAAAAGCATTCCCCGCTCTGCGGGCCTGCAGCGGCGCTCCCCGGCGGAAGCGCCGCTTTGTTATTACAGAGTGCCTGACCTTCCGGGCACATTTTTTGCTAAATTCGTTCCCGTCACTAAAATGGATATTATAATGAAGTACAAAAGAATACTTCTGAAACTCAGCGGTGAGTCCGCAGGCGGCCCTGACGGTACAGGCCTTGACGCTGCCGTACTGACCAGCTACGCGAAACAGATAAAGGATGTTGTCGACGCGGGATGCCAGGTAGCCATAGTAATCGGAGGCGGCAACATCTTCCGGGGACTGGGAAGCGCCGGCGAAGGCTATGACCGTGTCAAGGGCGACCAGATGGGCATGCTCGCCACAGTAATCAACAGCCTGGCCCTTGAGAGCTTTCTCACAAGGGCAGGATGCAATGTGAAGGTTTTTACCTCGATCCGTATGGAACCCGTTGGAGAACTGTATACAAGGGACAGGGCCTCTGCAGCACTAGACTGCGGCTGCGTGGCAATACTGGCAGGCGGAACGGGAAATCCCTTCTTTACAACTGACACTGCCTCAGCTCTGCGCGCAGTGGAATTGAACTGCGACGTCCTGCTGAAAGGTACAAGGGTTGACGGCGTCTATACCGCCGACCCTGAAAAAGATCACTCGGCTGTGAAATATGATTCCCTTACCTTCGGCGAAGCTATTGACAAAAAGCTCAGGGTGATGGACCAGACAGCCTTCGCAATGTGCAGCGAGAACGGAATGCCGGTAATTGTTTTCGATATGAACAGGGAGGGCAACCTGAGAGCCGTGGCAGAGGGTAACAAGTGCGGAACACTAATTACTCTCTGAAAAGTTTTTTCTACTTTTGTTTACACCAGAATAATTACAACCATATGACTGAAGAACTGGAACTGATCAGAGACGAGGCCGAGGATAAGATGGATAAGGCTATCAAGCACCTCGAGTATGAGCTCTCGCACCTTCGCGCAGGGAGAGCTAACCCGCTGCTGCTTGACGGTATTACCGTCGACTATTACGGTACAATGACCCCGCTGGCCCAGGTGTCAAACATTAATACCCCTGATGCCAAAAGCATTCTCATACAGCCATGGGAAAAAAACCTGCTCGGCGTGATCGAAAAGGCCATTCTGGCAGCCAATATTGGCGTGACCCCCATGAACAACGGTGAGGTCATACGCATAAATGTGCCTCCACTGACAGAAGAAAGGCGGCATCAGCTGGTCAAACAGGTGAAACAGGAGGCCGAAACAGCCAAGATAAGCATCCGCACCGGACGTAAATGGTTCCTTGACGAACTAAAAACACTGCTGAAGGAAGGATTGCCTGAAGATGAGGAGAAAACCGGTGAAAGGCTTATCCAGGAGTTGACGGACAAACACATCACCAGGGTCGACAAGATCATGGAAATCAAGGAGAAAGAGATACTGACAGTATAAAAAAAAGGGGGCTGACCCCTTTTTTTTATTCAATACCTGAGCCGGAAGGCTATTTCCCCGGCTTGAATATAATTTCGTATTTCTTCGCTGCATCAACCGCTGCATCAGAGAAGGGCTCACTGTAAAATCCGTTGTTCAGGTAAGTTTCCGTCTGTGAAAGATAAAACGGGCTTCCCGGTATTCCGGAGGTCCCTGTGGGAATTACAGTAAGTGACTTGTCCCAGTCAGCCGTATTGAATATATGCCTCTCGGAGGCGCCATGATGGGCCCTGAAATTGTCCCTGAATGCATACGGTTCAACGGTATGGTAGCTGCCTCCCACACCATATGTTTTTGAGTTGAGTTGCAGCAGCCTGTCAAGAATCTTTACACCTCCCATCGGATGCTCCAGGGTGATTGTATGAATATTGCCCCATTGCCATTTCTCTCCATACTCACCGTACCTGGCAGTCAGGGTATCAAGTGCCGTACCTATGCTCCGGGCAATTATGGCTTCCAGGTTCTCTTTCTCAGGTGTGTCAATATTGTCAACCCATTCATCCGGACCCTCCTTCATCAGGCTGAATAGGTAGAAGTCGTGCTGACGCCCCAGAGGCGCGCCATAAAGTTCATCCAGTTCATCGCCAAGGAGCTGACGAGCCATCTCCATGCGAATGAACTCAAACAGCGTGGGGGCAATAAGTGAGGCATCCATCGCGTAATCCCATCCCTTCAGCTCCTCAATTGCCTTCTTCCCGGTTTCGCCGGGAGCGCTTAGAGCCTCCGCTCCCTTCAGTATCACCGGAGTTAGCATCTTTGCATAGGCTGAGTGATTGTCGGTAATCATCTTTTTAAAGTCCTCTATTCCAAGCACCTGTTTTTCTGCGGCCATCTCCCTTATCCGCATGATACGGTATGGCATTGAAAATTCGCCGCTGATGAAAAACGGATAATCTTTGTCCACGGTTCTCTGGTTGGCCGATGAGATAAATCCTTCTTCAGGATTAAATGATGAAGGGAGCATCTCAAACGGCACATAGCCTTTCCATTCATACTCATCAGTGTCGCCCCTTCTCGGAAGGAGACCCGTTCCCTTTCTGACGGGTACGCCTCCCCCGGTGTTGAGTCCTATATTACCGTCAACATCTGCATAGGCAAAGTTCTGGCTTATTGCCCTGAAATGACTCAGAGCTGTTCTGAACTCATCCCAGTTGCCGGCCTTGTTGAGAAGGTAAACAGCACTTATCTCGTCACTGTAATCATACCCGCTCCAGCACATTGAGAGAACTGCGTCATCAATTTTCTGCATGCCTGATATTACCGGACCGTGATGAGTATATCTTATGATCCTCGTCTGTGATGAGTCATCTGTCATCTTAAGAGTGTATTCCACATCCCTGAAGGGGAGCCATTCACCATTATATAAATAGTTGTTGCCTGTTGAATCAACCGTTTCAACGAAGAGGTCTATGTCATCGACGCTCAGGTTGGTCATTCCCCATGCTATTCTGTCATTGTGTCCGGCAATTATGAATGGTTCTCCCGGGAAGATCACTCCGGTTACATTGAGTTTGCCGGGTATGACCTGGTGTACCTGCATCCAGAATCCGGGTACATTGAATCCCAGGTGCATATCATTCGAAAGGATGGGTTTCCCGGTTTCGCTCCTGCTTCCGGATACAGCCCAGTTATTGCTTCCCGACAGGGTGACAATGCCTAGCTCCTCAAGCTTCTCGATCGAGCTGACTGCTTCAAGCGCCTTGTCTGTCAGCTTCTCATCCAGTCTGAAATCAGGAAAGACAACCTCGTCAACCATATTCCAGTCAGCAATGAGTTCCGCAGCCTTTTCAGCGCCCAGCTTCCGGCCAAGCTTATAATTGCTGATCTCATTTGAGAGATTTGAAGAGGCAAGGTCCCAGCCGATGAATCCGATTATGTTAGTGATATCTGTCATGGTCCAGGGCTCCGGTTTGTAACCCAGCACCCTGAATTCAGGCGGCAGTTTATTCCCGCATTCTTTAATCCATGCGTTGACCCCGTCAGTATAAGCCTGAAGGGTTGCCAGTATTGCGGGATCTTCCTTTTCCAGCACCAGCCGTGATTTCTCCGACATGCCAAGTGCCCTCAGAAATATATCAGTGTCAAACATGTCCCTCTTGAACAGCTCAGACAGCCGTCCCTGGGTGGCATGCCTTACCATGTCCATCTGCCATAGTCTCTCCTGCGCGGTGATATATCCTGTCATATAATACAGGTCATGCTCATTCGAGGCATAGATATGGGGTACACCCCGCTCATCGCGAATGACTTTCACTTCGGCCGTAAGGCCTGCTATGCTCTTTTCTCCGTTCAGTTCCGGAAGGCCTGACTTTCGAAGAGTAGGAACAATTATTGCCGCGGCCAGAAGAACAACCGCCAGGATAGCTGCAATTGTAACAAGTGAGACTTTGAGAATTTTCATATGATTTCCGGTTTGATTTGCTTAAAATTACTAATTGATTGCAACCTGACAATAAGCTATCTGCCATTCATTTAAAAAACAGCCTCCGCCCCTGGGGGCAATTGCTGCAAATGAGCACATTCCTGCGGTTTCTCATAACCTCCTCCCTGAATGAACTGTACCTTTCCCCTCTCCATATCTCGCGGAAAGTTTGATGCTCAAGGTTTCCCATCAGATGCATGAGATTTTTGTCATAGCAGCAGGGTATCACATCGCCGTCAGTGGTGATAACCGCCGAGGTCCACATTCTGAGACATCCTCTGACAGGTGTACCGGAAATCTTCCAGGTTCCGTCAGCATCTTTCAGGTAGCGCGACTTTCGCGGGTCAGACGGCGCCCACCTCCCGGCTTCTGACGGGTCAAGCACCTGCATGCTCTTTATCCGGAACCCTGCACCCAGTGATCTGGCAAAGGCAGAGACTGCGCCCGCTTCATGTTGATTTCCCCTGTGAACAAGAAACTGAAGAACAATTTCGGGTTTTGACCTCCTCTCTTTTACCATGGCAGCGAGCCTGCTGATGCCATCTGTGACGGAACCATGATCCCCTCCTTTCCTGTAAATATTGTAAACAGCCGGAGTAGCGCCGTCAAGTGAGATGATTATTTTCCTGAGCGGTGAATCTGCAAGTTTCCTGCAATTCTCCGGATCAAGGTAATGACCGTTGGTTGATATTACCGGATTCATTCCGGCAAAGAGGCCGGCTATCCTGAAGAATTCAGGGTGCATCATCGGCTCTCCCTGGAAGCTGAGCCATGCTGAAAGCACCCTCCCCCTTGATTGAGAGGCAATTTCGGCGGCAAGATCATAACTGATGAAACTGTTTACTCTCGTGGTGAGACCGAGGCCGGTCGCACACTCCGGGCAGGCCAGGTTGCACACACTGCTTAGCTCAACGCTGATTGAAGGCGGCAGTGGCGGAATGACACCTTTGACGCCACATCTCTTTGCAGCGTAAGATAAAACAGAGTAACTTGCATTCAGGAACCTGTTTGGCATGGCAAAGGCAAATGAACTATATTTTTCTGTCAATGTATAGGGGATATGGGCCAATTCCGGTCATTAATATGGAACAATGATCCGGATTAAGAACAAAAAAATAAAAAGACCATGAAAACAAAAATCCTTTTTACAGCATTGGCTTCGGCACTGCTCCTCATTCTGACCGCTGGTGACATGTCTGTCTCGGCTGCACCGGCAAAATCAAATAAGGAAAGGCCCCAGCAGGTTACAACCATCCGTGGAAGGATTGTTGACGCCGAAACAAATCAGCCCCTGGTATTTGCAGGAATAGCAGTACAGGGCAGCAACGTATCAACAGTCACAAACCTTGACGGGGAATTCACCCTGAAACTTACTGGCAATGAGACCGGTAAACTTGAGTTCTCTTACATAGGCTACAAGAACAAGGTGATGGCTATCGAAGAGATGAAAACCAACGGACAGCGAAACGTTATAAGCCTTGAGACTGCATTGATCCCCATTAAGGAGGTTATTGTAAAACCCCTCGTTCCCGAGGAAATCATGGAACAGGTAATCAGCCGTTTTGACGAGAATTACCCTGGCGTTGCCAATGACATGACCGGTTTCTATCGCGAAACCATCCGCAAGAACCGCTCTTACATCTCTATAGGAGAAGCCCTTGTTGAAGTCTTCAAGGCACCCTACCAGAGCAGCCTGAGATTCGACGCCGTCAGAATCTACAAGGGCAGGAAGAGCAACGACGTGGAAAAAATGGATACCGTCCTCTTCAAACTGCAGGGAGGCCCCACAACCACCCTCTATCTTGACGTTGTGAAGAATCCCGAAACGTTCCTCACCAGGGAAGCGCTCAACCAGTATGATCTTGAGCTCTCCAATATCGCCATGATAGATGACCGTACGAATTATGTGATCAACTTCTACCAGAAGCCTTCGATTACAACACCACTATACCAGGGTCGCCTCTTCGTAGACATTGAAACATATGCAGTGGCACAGGCCGAGTTTTCATTCAATCTTGAAAACAAAGACCTGGCAGCATCCATGTTCATCAGAAAGAAACCCATGGGCATGCAGGTTACTCCCGAACTCACCTCATATATGGTCCGCTTCCGTGAACAGGATGGAAAGTGGTATTTCACTCATTCCAGGGCCGAGGTCAAATTCAAGGTAGACTGGAAAAAGAAACTCTTCAATACCAACTATACAACCATGTCAGAACTTGCTATCACTGACCGTACCGAAGAGGATGTGGTGAAGTTCTCAAACAAGGAAAGGATGAAACCATCAGACTTCTTTACAGAGGAGGTCGCGGCATTCGCCGACCCCGATTTCTGGGGTGACTACAACGTAATTGAGCCTGACCAGAGCATCGAGGCAGCCATACGCAAGCTCAGCAGGAAGGTTAAATTCAGCGACAGGACAGAGTGAAACGGGGGGGATTCTGCCCATGTTCAGCGACAGTGAAATCATAGGAAAGATCAGACAGGGAGACAAACAGGAGTTTGAAAAGCTGTTCCGGTCTTCCTATGTTTCACTGGTCCGCTACACAAAAACCATTATCAGGGACCACGATGCTTCGGAAGAGATAGTGCAGGAATTCTTCTTCAGACTGTGGCAGGACAGGCAGAACCTCAAAATAGAAAGTTCATTGAACGGATATCTTTACAGATCAGTACACAACCGGGCATTGCATTACCTGGAACATCAGAAGGTGGTTAGCCGCCATGCCGGTGAAGTACTGGCAACGGCCGACCTGACCTCCGAACCGGTAACAGACGCAATCTATTATCATGAGCTGCAGGCCAGGGTGGCCAGAGTGCTCGAGCGCCTGCCCGAAAGATGCAGGCTGATCTTCCGGATGAACCGGTTCGAGGGTCTCAAATACAATGAAATAGCTGACAAACTCGCCGTCTCGCTGAAAACAGTTGAAGCCGACATGGGAAAAGCACTTAAGGAGTTCAGAAAAGCACTTGCAGAGTGATGAAAAAGATTAACAAAACAGAAAAATGGAATGACCGGGAATGGGCCGGTGCAGCCTCATGGCTTTCCGGAGAGGAGAACGGTGACGCTGAGAATGCCCGCATACTGGCCAGTGAAGAAGCAGATATAATGAAAAAATGGAATGACCTGAAATATGCAGGAACGGAACCTGTCGATGTTGATAAAGCATGGGAGAAACTGAATGGCAGGATCGAGGCCGCCGAAAAACCGGTGATGCAACTGACCATGAAAAGGAGACCGTTCCTTAACACATTTGCAAGAATAGCTGCAATGGTGCTTATCATTGCAGGTACCGGATGGCTCCTCTTTGAAGTGGCTGTCCCTCAGAAGATCATGGTTTCTTCAAACTCTGACCAGAAGAATATAGAAGTGCTTCTCTCAGACGGCAGCACTATTTACCTTAACCGCAACAGCAGCATTACCTACCCGAAATATTTCAGGAGCGGTGCACGCAGGGTATCAGTTAAAGGTGAGGCTTTCTTCGACATTGCACGGGATGAAGAACATCCGTTCATTATCGACGCCGGAAAAGCAAAAATACGGGTACTCGGCACATCTTTCAACGTCATTACCGAAAACGCCAGCAATGAGGTGGAAGTTTATGTTGCATCCGGGAAAGTGATGGTTACAAGCGCTGACGGATCAAGCAGCCTGACCCTTGAACCTGAATATGTCGGAAAAGTATCAGGGGAAAACGCCACAAGTGAACTTAATACCAACATTAACTATCTGGCATGGCATACTGAAATGCTGTCCTATGACGGAGAGCGGCTGGAAGTTGTCTTTAATGACCTGAAACGTGCATATAATATCGAAATAAAGGTCGCTGACCCTGAGATCAATGACTTCAGGCTCACCTCACCATTCGAACAGCAACCCCAGGATACAATTATTAAACTGATTTGCACTACCTTTAACCTCCGCGCTGCCAGGGAAGGAGATACCTATATCCTTTCCCGCTGACAGGGTAAAAGGAACTGATGGGGCGGAAAAAATTACAGAAGATACATGTGGCCCTGATTGCCGGCCTGTTTGTAGTCTCACTGCAATCATTCCCGCAGGAGAACGTACTTGACAGGACTTTAAGGCTGCCGGGAAACAGCATCAAAGCATCCAGGGCACTGGTGGAGATCAGCAAACTCACCGGATATCTGTTTACATATGACACCCAGATAATTAATGCGAACAGGACTTTTTCCCTGACGGGAGGCGAGATGCCTGTCAGGGAAATGCTTGATTCAGTGGCAGGTGACACTACAATAAATTACCTGGTCCAGGGGAGGCATATTATAATCTACCGTGTGACTGCAATGCCTCCCAGACCGGAACCGCCAGCAGATTCACTGCCGGTCTTCCTTTCAATCGGCGGAAAAATCATTGATGCTGAAACATCCGAGCCGCTGCCATTCGCCACCATTGGAATCAGCCACCGCGGAAAAGGCACCGTAACGAACTACAACGGAGACTTTGTCCTGAGGATAAGCGAGGAAAACCTTTATGACACCCTGACAGTCTCATATGTGGGATATGTCAACAGACTGCTGCCGGTAAGGAGCCTCCCGGGCAATGTCATGACCATTACTATGGACAGGGACTACATCCCTATCCCCGAAGTTATAATCAGGGCCCAGGACCCGCTGCTGATACTGCGCCGTACCGTCTCATCAGTGGCATCAAACTACGGAACAACCCCGGCCCTGCTGACCGGATTCTACCGTGAAGGAGTCTACCGCAAAAAGGAACCGCAGATCTATTCCGAAGCAGTGTTGAAAATTTACAAGAGTCCGTACTCACGCTCTCTTCAGAATGATCAGATCAAGGTGATCCGGAGCCGTAAGATAGAAAACCTCGAGGCCAGGGACACTCTTGCCGTAAGACTGAAGGCAGGACTCAGCGCCACCCTCTCCCTCGACGGAATCAGGCATATGTTTGACTTCCTTGACCCCCAGTCATTTGATTCATACGAATACCATCTGACTGATATTGTCACAATTGACGGCGAGACGGCTTACATGATCTCTTTCAGACAGAGGGAATGGGTCACAGAGCCACTGATGCAGGGCGACATGTACATCAACGCTGATAACTACAGCCTGATGCTTGCCGAATTCGAAGTCAACCCGCAGTACATTGACCAGACCGGTGAGTCATTTATAAGCAGGCTCCCGAAAGATTACTCCATGAAGCCGGAATATGTCAGGTACCGGACCCGCTACAGGAATGTTGACGGAAGGTATTACCTGTCACATGTCCGGGGCGACCTCGGATTTATGGCAAGGGGAAGAAAAAAGGTATTCAACAGCCGCTTCAATGTGTTTTTTGAGCTCGCCGTCACTGAGCACCGTACAGAGAATGTTGCCAGGTTTGATCATGAGGAGCTGGCACCGGCATACTCGATCTTCTCACAGACAATCAACGGTTATGATCCGGGTTTCTGGAAAGATTTTGATTTTCTCAAGCCTGAGGATGACCTTGTTGCCGCACTGGATAAGCTCAGGGTAAGACTCGGAGAATTCAACGAATAAAACAGTGGCCTGACATTGCTGCTGATCTTGCCTTTTCCTCCGCTCAGTCTCCTGCCACAGCACCCGTCCCGGCGTTATTTCCCTTGCCTCAGGTGGCTTTGCAGCCTGATCAGCTTACCTGCCTCTAGTAACTCTCAAGAATCCTGTAAAGCGCAGTGAGATCAGGTGTCAGTATTATCTCCGTCCTCCTGTTTTTCTGGCGGGCATCAGGCGTTTTCGCCGGGTCAACCGGTATGTATTCGCTTCGCCCGGAGGCGACAAATCTTTTCGGATTGATATGAGTATCCTGGGTCAGAACCCTTACCACGGTTGTGGCCCTTTTGACGCTCAGGTCCCAGTTGTCGAGGATTTGCTGCCCGGGAGCAGCCCTGTAGGGAACATCATCGGTATGCCCTTCGATTGTGATTGTCACATCGGTATTTTTCTCGAGCAGCGCCCCGAGCTTACGCAGTGCTGCCCGGCCGTTGGCGTCAATCTCGTAACTGCCGGTTTTGAAAAGCAGCTTGTCATCCATCGAAACATATACCTGTCCGTTCTTCATTGTAACCGTCAGACCGTTATTCTCGAACCCGAACAGAGCTTCAGATACCTTGTCTTTAAGGGCCTTCACAGCCTTCTGCTGGGCGTCGAGCATTTTCTCCAGCTCTGCCAGCCGTGTATTCCTTTTTTCCAGCTCATAGGTCAGCTCCTCGAGGGATGCCTTCTTGGTGTCAAGATTCATCTCCAGATCACGCATAAGGTCCTCACGCTGCTGCAGCTCTGTCTGCGCCTGCCTCAGCTCGGCCAGAAGCCTCTGCGTCTCCTGGGCTTTCCCGGCAACAAGTTCTGCCTGGGCTCTCTGCAACTCATCGTACCTTGTGGAGAGCCGGCTGACATCGTCCCTTGACCGTGCAAGCTCCGTGCGGGCCTCCTCCACCTCCTTCGTTAACCTTTCAGTATCTCCGGCAAGCTGCATCGACTTTGTTGTAAGCTCCCTGTTTGACATCGTCAGCCAGATGTTTTCAGCCTTGAGTGAATCACGCTCTGACATCAGCATCAGGTTCCTGTCAGTGAGGATGTTGTATCTGTTGCCCGTGACACAGGAAACTGCGGCTAAAGCCAGCAGAAATAACGGTAGCAGAATTCTGGTTTCTTTCATAACCATGCCGATTTTTACTTTACATCTGCTGCGAATTAAACAATAAATAAGAAATGGTGTTCCTGATTGTTGGATGATTAATTAACAACATTCATTATTTACAACCAGAATCGGACAAGTGGCAGACAACGAAGTGAATAAAGTCATAAAGGTGACTGAAGCCCGCTCCTGCCGGAGGCACCTTACGGGCTTGCATTCTCCTGAATGTCCCATTCTGGAAAAAGTAAAATATAAGTATCTTTGACCCGTTACCTGACAACCTGAACCAATGTCATCATCAGAACGGCTGCTAGACCGGATAAACACTCCCGACGACCTGAGGAAACTTGACAGGCTTGACCTCGTCAGGCTCAGTGATGAGCTCAGGCAGCACATTATTGAAGAGGTCAGCAGCAATCCCGGTCACCTCGGGGCAAGTCTCGGGGTGGTGGAACTGACCGTGGCCATGCACTACGTATACAACACGCCTTATGACAAGATAGTCTGGGATGTGGGTCACCAGGCTTACGGCCATAAGATACTTACCGGAAGGAAAGCACAGTTCAATACCAACAGGAAGTACAAGGGGATCAGCGGTTTCCCACGAATGTCTGAAAGTGAATATGATGCCTTCGGCGTGGGGCACTCTTCCACTTCTATCTCTGCAGCCCTGGGAATGGCCGTTGCTGCCCAGGCTAAAGGAGAGAAACGGAAGGTTGTGGCAGTGATTGGTGACGGGGCACTGCAGGCAGGCCTGGCTTTTGAGGGTCTCAATAACGCCGGAAATCAGAAAGCTGACCTGCTGGTCATCCTGAATGATAACAATATATCAATTGACGCCAGCGTCGGCGCCCTGAAGGAGTACCTGCTGGATATCACCACAAGCAGAACCTACAACAGGTTCAAGGATAAGGTATGGCGTCTCCTCGGCCGGTACAAGAGAGTTGGAAACAGGGCCAGGTTGCTTGCAGCACAGCTCGAGAGCGGCATAAAGGGTACGGTCCTTGAACAAAGCAATATGTTCGAGGCGCTTAAATTCAGATACTTCGGTCCCATTGACGGTCATGATGTGCTTCATCTTACCCGGGTACTGGAAGACCTCAAGACAATTCCGGGCCCCAAGCTTTTGCATTGTGTCACCGTTAAGGGAAAGGGATTCCCGAAAGCTGAAGAACAGCAGACAATTTTTCATGCCCCCGGCAAATTTGACAAATGCACCGGTGAACTCATCAGACCGGCTGAATGCCCCAAACACCCGCTGTACCAGGAGGTCTTCGGCCATACGATAGTGGAACTTGCAAGGCTGAACGAAAAGATAGTCGGAATAACTCCTGCCATGCCCTCGGGATGCTCGCTCAACATAATGATGAGGGAAATGCCCGACAGGGCATTTGACGTCGGGATATGTGAGCAGCATGCCGTGACATTCTCGGCAGGACTGGCAGCGAACGGGCTTCTTCCCTTCTGCAATATCTATTCATCTTTCATGCAGCGGGCCTATGACCAGGTGGTGCATGATGTCGCCATCCAGGGGCTGAAGGTTGTGTTCTGCATGGATCGCGGCGGACTGGTTGGTACCGATGGTGCAACTCATCACGGCTTCTTCGATATCGCATTCATGCGCAACATCCCGGGAATGATAACCGCTGCCCCGATGGATGAGGTTGAACTGAGAAACATGATGTACACCGCACAGCTTGACAGTATAAGGGGGCCATTCAGCATCCGCTACCCTCGCGGCACAGGTGTGATTTGCGACTGGCAGAAGCCATTTGAAGAGATACCTGTCGGACGTGCAAGACTCATCAGCGAGGGATCTGACATCGCTGTGCTGAGCCTGGGACATCCCGGAAATTTTGTGGCTGAAGCCTCAGGGCAGCTCCGCGCTGATGGCATCTCTGTATTGCACTATGATATGCGTTTCGCCAATCCGCTTGATGAAGAGACATTGCACAGTGTCATGAAGCGCTTCAGGAAGATCATCACCGTAGAGGACGGCATGATCAAGGGTGGGTTCGGCAGCGCTGTGCTTGAGTTTGCCAGTGATCACGGTTATGCTGCAGAAGTCAGGCGAATGGGCATACCTGACTATTTTGTAGAACACGGTTCCCAGCAGGAGCTATGGCATGAATGCGGATATGACGCAGCGGGTATCAGGCAGGCCATTCTTCAGGCAGCAGGCAAGAGGCAATAGG
>CAZOHL010000078.1:0-14543 GCA_964579645.1 uncultured Rikenella sp.
TTACGCATGCCATTAAAGCATTTTGCCATTAACTTAATAATCTTAAATTTGTTTTTGACTAAATCCACCACAAATGAGCGAACTCATCAACAACTCGTCAGAGAGAAAGAAACGGCTTAAGACCCTGATATTAAGACTTCACCAGGGCGAAGCCGAAGAGAAGGTGCGGCAGGATCTTTTAAGTACACTCAGTCAGATACCCTATGGGGAGGTTGTGGAGGTTGAGCAGGAGCTGATCAGCGAAGGTCTTCCCGAAGAGGAGGTGCTGAGACTATGCGACGCACACTCATCAGTACTTCAGGGCAACGTCGACCTTTCCGCGGCAAAGAAGATCCCGGCAGGACACCCGGTTGATGTGCTCATAAATGAGAACAAGGAGCTGAGGAAGGTTGTTGCAGAGATAGAGAACCTGATCTCAGCCATCAGCTATGACTCCGGACCGGTAAAAGACACGGAGAAATTCCGTCTGATCGGCCTGTTCAACAGCCTCTGGGATGTGGATAAGCATTACCAGCGCAAGGAATACCTGATCTTCCCGTACCTCGAGAAACAGGGTATCACCGGTCCTCCCAAGGTTATGTGGGGCAAGCATGACGAGATCAGGGAACTGATAAAAGGGGGTATAGAGCTCCTGCGCAGCGGCGAAATCACCCGTGATGAGCTGGTGGCAGCCGCTGAGATAGTACTTATTCCTGCAGCCAATGGAGTTAAGGACATGACCACCAAGGAAGAGGAGATACTCCTGCCGATGGCCCTTGACAATATCAACGAAGCTGACTGGTACGCTATCCAGAAACAGTCGCTGGAGATAGGCTACTGCCTTTATGACCCGCAGGAAGCATGGCAGCCGGAATGGGCCCGTGAGGATACGCTTCACGAGATGAACAAGAATGCCGACTCAGTGCAGCTTCCCTCGGGCAGCTTCACAGTGGAGGAGTTGCTTGCAATACTAAACAGGCTGCCGATAGACATGACCTTTGTCGACCGCAATGACAAGGTGAAATATTTCTCGCAGAGCGAAGAGAGGATCTTCCAGCGGAACAGGGCCATCCTTAACAGGGATGTCAGGCATTGCCATCCGCCGGCCAGCGCGCACATAGTAGATAAGATCATAGAGGACTTCAAGTCGGGCAAGGCCTCGAGGGCTCCGTTCTGGATCAATATCGGCGGAAAGATGATTCACATCGAATACTTCGCCCTGCGAAACGATAAGGGAGAGTACCTGGGCACGCTGGAGGTGTCACACAATGTTTCGCCGTACAGGGAGCTTGAAGGGGAACATAGAATCTTGTCATACTCGAAATAATCATGGAACAGAACAAGATAATCATAAGTCCCAAGACCAGGGTACTGGCGCTGATTGAGGCCTACCCTCAGCTTGAGGATACCCTGATAAGCTATGTGCCTGCATTTGAGAAGCTGAAGAATCCGGTGTTGAGGAAGACTGTAGCCAGGATTGCCACTCTTCAGCAGGCAGCGGTCATTGGCAATGTAAAGGTTGAGGAGCTCATCAATATTTTGCGTAAAGAGGTAGGGCAGGATTTGATAGCGGGAGCTGCAGAACAGGAGCTGAATACGGTCATGCCCTCCTGGTATGATCATGCCCTTGTGAAGCAGGAGACTGACATCAGGCCTATGCTGGCGTCCGGTGAGCAGCCGGTGAACCAGGTAATGGCTGACCTGCACACGCTGGAGCCCGGGGTGATCTACATGGTTACAGCGCCGTTTGTTCCCGCGCCGCTGATAGAGAAGGCCGCCAGCCTGAACATTGAACACTGGCTCAAACGGGAATCAGATGATTTGTTTCACGTCTTTTTCATAAAAAGATAACCGGCAAGGTGGTTCATGGCAATAAAATCTGACAATTCGGCCCAGGTACATTCATACCTCTCACTGCGAAAGGCAGTAGGCTGGATCGGGATCCTGCTTCCTTTCGTGCTTGTGCTGGGAAATATAGTTCTTTACCGCAACCGTGAGGTTCTCACAAACATGAGCGTTTATTACCACACCGGTATGCGTGACGTGTTTGTCGGGTCAATTTGCGCCATCGCCCTTTTCCTTTTCTTTTACAAGGGTTATGACTGGTGGGATAACATTTCGGCAGACATTGCCGGTGTTTGTGCACTCGGAGTGGCCTTCTTCCCTACTGTGGAAGAGGGTTCGTGGGACTGGATTGCCTGGGTGCATTTCACCTCTGCAGCCTGTTTCCTGGTGATACTGGCACTTATATCGATTTTCCTGTTCACCCGCGGTGGAAAGCACCCCACGGAGATGAAGAAGAAGAGGAACACAGTTTACCGTGCATGCGGCATTATCATGCTTGCGGCGCTGGCTTCAATCGAGGTCTTTTTCCTGTTTTTCGACGGGATCAATTCCGACTCAAGGTTTGTGCTTTTTGCAGAGACTGTCACTCTCATTGCGTTCGGCATCTCGTGGCTGACCAAGGGGGGAACGCTCTATCCGGATAAACCGAAAAAAGAAGATGATATGGAAAATGAAGAAAATCTGGTCAGGGTATTTGTAGGTCCGGAACCTACAGCCCTTCTCCTGCTTGAAATGCTGGAGGAAACAGGTGTAAAGGGACTGATTAAGAATGACTCGGGACTTGGATACCTCGGTGCCGTGCCTGCGGTCATGGATCTTTACATCCTGGAAGAGGATATGGAGAAGGCCGCTCCCCTGATCAATGAGTTCAGGGAAAAACATTATCCGAAAGAGGATTCTTAAACCAGACCCTGTATGAAAAGAATGTTAGTAACTGCGGCAGTCATAGTGTTGCTGGTTGCCGCATCATGCAACAGAACAACTCAGACATCTGATATGATTATTACAAATGCGAGGATCTGGACAGGAAACGCTGAAGAACCTTTTGCGGAGGCTATGGCGATCTCCGGTGATACCTTAGTTGCCGTTGGAAGCAACAGCGAGGTGATGAAGTATAAATCCGGTGCTGCCACCGTCATTGACCTCGGAAGCAGGTTTGTCGCCCCGGGTTTCATTGACTCCCATGTTCATCTGCTTCAGGGAGGCTCTAATCTTGCTTCGGTTCAGTTGAGGGATGCCGCCACCCCTGAGGAGTTCATAAAACGCATTAAGGAGTTTGCTGCCACGCAGAAGCCAGGAACATGGATTCTCGGGGGCGACTGGGACGGGATGGGATGGGAAAGTCTTCCCGCCCGGTCATGGATTGACTCCGTAACCCCTGAAAACCCGGTTTTTGTCTCGCGTCTTGATGGTCACATGGCCCTGGCCAACTCACTGGCGATGAAGCTTGCAGGCGTTGACCGCAAGGTGAAGGATGTTGCCGGCGGGACAATCGGGAGAGACGCACACGGTGAACCCACGGGCATTTTCAAGGACAACGCCATGGACCTGATCTCAGTCAGGATCCCGGAACAGTCAGCCGAAGAGGTTGACCGCGCGCTGGTGGCCGCCATGAAATACCTGGCCTCCAACGGGGTCACCTCGGTGCATGCCGTTGATGCGGCAGCGTATGCCGACGGTCTTGAAAGGGCACGCGCCGGTGGCGGGCAGATAACCCGCATATACTACATGCAGACAATCAGCCGCTGGAAGGATATGAAGCAGCATATTGAGCGCGCGGGTCGCGGTGACAGGTGGATTAGCACAGGGGGTGTGAAGGGATTTGTAGACGGCTCCCTCGGATCGCATACGGCAGCCTTCCTTGAACCTTACACCGATCTTCCGGCAGACACCGGACTTTTCGTCAACTCAGAGGAAGACCTTTACAAATGGGTTTCAGCAGCTGACAATGCCGGGCTGCAGGTTGTGATTCACGCCATCGGCGACCGCGCAATAAATACCCTGCTGAATATTTACGAACGGGTTGCCGCTGAGAACGGAGAACGCGACAGGCGGTTCAGGATCGAACACTCGCAGCATATAGCACCCGCAGATATCGGGAGGTACGGAAAGCTGAAGGTGATTGCCAGCATGCAGCCATACCATTCGATAGATGACGGCAGGTGGGCAGAGGAATACATCGGACCGGACCGCGTCAAGACAACCTATGCATTCCGGTCGCTGCTTGACAGCGGGGCAACGCTTGCCTTCGGGAGCGACTGGTTCGTTGCGCCTGCAACACCCCTTGAAGGGATTTATGCTGCAGTGACCCGCAGGACCCTCGATGGAAAGAATCCGGGCGGTTGGGTCCCGGAACAGAAGATCACAGTTGAGGAGGCGCTGAAGGCTTATACCATAAATGCAGCATATGCTTCGTTCGAGGAGAAAATAAAGGGGACCCTGGAGCCGGGCAAACTGGCTGACTTCGTGGTGCTTGACCGTGACATCACCGCCGTCGACCCCGCAGAGATATGGGATATGAAGGTGCTGCAGACCTGGGTAGGCGGAAAGAAGGTGTTTGACCGCACCGGAAAACAGTAACCGAAAACTGAAGAAATGATTATCAGACAACTAATCAGGACGGCGGCCGTGACGATTCTATTGCTGCCGGTCCTGAACTGTCAGAATACGGATGCCCAGATGAAGAGAGCCAGGGATTACGGAATAGAGATCGGCATACTGCGTACCGGCAGTTACAACGCCATTACCGATGTGCCCGGGGTGAAGGTGGGACAGGTCACATTGAAGGAAGGCGACTCGGTCAGAACCGGGGTCACAGCTATTCTGCCGCATGACGGAAACATCTTCCAGCAGAAGGTCCCGGCAGGAATATTCGTGGGCAACGGATTCGGCAAGCTGGCAGGGTACACCCAGGTTGAGGAGCTGGGCAACCTCGAGACCCCGGTGGTTCTGACAAACACACTGAGCGTTTCCACCGCCGTTTCTGCGGTGATTGAGCATACTCTCTCACAGCACGGCAATGAGGGTGTAACGAGTGTCAATGCCGTAGTTGGTGAGACAAATGACGCCAGGATCAATGACATCAGGGGAAGACACATCACCACGCAACATGTCCTGGTAGCGATCAGAAATGCGACCGGCGGACCTGTTGCCGAGGGTAATGTCGGAGCAGGTACAGGCACTGTCTGCTTCGGGTTCAAGGGAGGGATTGGCACATCTTCGCGAGTGTTGCCTGCTACCAGGGGTGGTTTTACCGTTGGTGTACTTGTCCAGACCAATTACGGGGGAATTCTGACAATCAACGGTGTGCCTGTCGGGCAGGAACTCGGCCGCCATAGCTTCCGGACAACCTTGAATGAATATAAGGAAGACGGCTCATGTATGATTGTTGTAATGACTGATGCGCCGCTCACATCGAGGAACCTGAAGAGGCTCGGGTCCAGGGCTTTTGCCGGCATGATGCGAACCGGAGCATCAGGCTCAAACGGCAGCGGAGATTATATAATTGCAGTATCCACGGCTGAGGAGCTGCGTATCCCCTACTCTTCAGATTCCATTTATGAACAATGGCGCGAGATCAGGAATGATGAGATGGATCTGCTTTTCCAGGCTGCTGCCGAGGCAACCGAGGAGGCCATTATAAACTCACTTTTTGCTGCTGAAACCGTGAAAGCCAGGAAGGGCATGATCGTAGAAGCTCTGCCCGTTGGGAAGACACTGGAGATACTCCGGAAATACAACAGGCTGAGGGAAAAATGATTCCCGGAATAACACGCCAGGAGAAACAACGAAGCAATCACAAATCAAACAATATGAGAACTGCCATAATACTTCTATTCAGCCTGCTTATGGCTTCATGTGCAACCAAACAACCAGGTAATGAAATGTTTACAGGGATCGATTCATTGATTAACGAGGAGTTCCGGGCCGGAGAGCCAGGAGGTGCGCTGCTAGTAATGAAGGGAGACAGCGTCGCTTACCTTAAGTCCTTCGGGCTTGCCGATATGGAGACCAGGGAGGAAATCACGCCAAACACCCTTTTCAACCTCGGCTCGATTTCAAAGACTTTCGTAGCCAACGGAATACTGATCCTTCAGGAGGAAGGAAAGCTGTCAGTTGCAGACCCGTTGAGCAAATACTTTACGGAATTCAAAAGCCGTGAAATAGCCGATAAAGTGACTGTGATGCACCTGCTGACCCACACATCAGGTCTGCCTGACAACAGGCCGGTGAGCGAGAATCCGGAATTTTTCATCACCGCGAAGGACTATGAGAACTGGGCTCCGGTGATGCAGGCGGAGAAGCTGGTTTTTGAACCGGGCAGGAAGTATGAGTACTCCAATCCCGCCTTCAACGGTCTGGCGCTGATAATTGAGAAGGTCAGCGGCCAGAAGTGGCAGGATTTCATTGATGAGAAGATATTCAGGCCGGCAGGTATGGTTACAAGCACAATTACTGACGGACCGCATCCCGAGTCTGGCGTGTCTCATGCTTACGAGATGATGAACGGCATTTGGACTGAGTCTGACTACGGTGAGTTTCCCACTTTCCCGGCAGCAGGCAACGGAGGGGTGTGGAGCTCGGTGAATGAGCTTGCGCTGTATGAAAAAGGGATCAGGAAAAATCTTTTCCTGGGTGCGGAGCTGACTGAAAAATCAAGGACAATCTGCCGTCCTGACACCTGGGTGGGGAGCGAACCGCCCTTCATCGGTTACAGCTGGTTCATCGGTGAGGAGCAGATCCTCGGGCTGGCAAACTCTTTCGGGGTGAAGTTCGTTTATCACACCGGTGACCAGGGCGGGTTCAGGGCGTTTTATTTCACGATACCCGAAAAGGATTTGCTGTACGTGGGACTGTTCAACAGGCCGCCTGAGGATCTCGACCGGATCATCATGAAGGGGTTGTCGGCACTTAAAGAGAATGACTGGCTCGATAAGTAACAGATGATGAATATCATAAGCGTCTTTTAACAATTTATTCCTCCGGGTGTTATATTTGCCGTCCTGAATTGAAAAGAGAAATCCATGACAATTCAAATTCTTCTGCTTCTGGCAGGTCTGGCTTTACTTATAATCAGTGCCGAGGGTCTTGTTGGAGGTGCCACATCACTTGCAAGAAGGTTTAATATCTCAGATCTCACTATCGGTCTGACGGTTGTAGCGTTCGGCACATCAGCACCCGAGCTCGTTGTAAACCTGTTTGCAGCAACCTCTGATCACCAGGATATAGTATTTGGCAATATCCTGGGCAGCAACAACTTTAACTTGTATGTTATACTTGGTATTGCAGGGCTTATTTTGCCCCTCAAGGTGCATATAAGTACGGTCTGGAAGGAGATACCCATGTCGCTTCTGGCACTTGTCATCTTTTTCCTTATGGTGAATATTCCTTCAGCCGGAGGAGGCCGTATGCTTGGCAGGATTGACGGGCTGATCCTACTTGTAATGTTTATATCTTTCCAGTACTATATATACCACCAGATAAAGAACTTTGAACCAGGGTCTGAGGGACACAAGGATCCGGGGCCGCTTTACAGGACAATTGGTCTCATTGTTCTGGGTCTTGCGGGTCTTATCCTCGGAGGAAGACTTGTGGTCACCAATGCAGTATTTATTGCAAAGGCTATGGGTGTCAGTGAAAAGATCATCGGTCTTACAATCATCGCAGCCGGTACCTCTCTTCCGGAGCTCGCCACTTCTGTAGTTGCCGCTGTCAGGAAGAAGCCTGACATTGCTGTGGGAAATGTTGTCGGATCGAACATCTTCAACATACTTTTGATCGGCGGATTGGTTTCCGTAATCAGGCCGGTGACGTACAGCCAGGTTTTCAATATGGATTTCTATATCCTGGCCGCAGGCACTGTTTTGCTGTTTATCACAATGTTCACTTCGCAGCGTCACAAGCTTGACAGGTGGGAGGCTGTATTACTCCTGACTGTATATGTCGGGTACACCACCTGGCTGATAATGAAAGAGGTATAATACTTTATGCAATCAGGTTTTTACATCTGAGGCGGGTATGCACCCACCCAGGGTGTGCTTTTCTTTTTCAACCTGAAGACAGACATCATCTCCGGTTGAAAAGGTGCTGCTTTCGCTTTCCCGAAGAATGAAGGCAGGGGTCTGAAGTTTCTAAGCTCAGGGCTCAGAAAAGTATTGTAATCGGTAAGCAGTACACTCATCGTCTCGAAACCGGGGACCATTTTATTTATCTCAGCCGGAGAGTTCAATTCTGCGATGCACTGTTCATTCTGTACAGGGCTCCAGAGAATAAGGGGTATCCCTTTCCGCTCCCCGTTTTTTATATAAACGTTGTTGTCAATAGTGCTGAACTGCGGTTCGCGGAGGCTGTCGCACAGCATTGCGCGCTGCCAGACAAAGAGATGAGGTCTGTTCAGGGACGCATCGGCCACCATGAGGTTATTGACAAAAACATGACCATCACGTTCATCGACCCCCGGGCCTGTAGCAGGGTGCCACCCGAAATGGTCTCCCACCGCGCTCCGCTCACTTCGGCTTATGCATGCCGTGCTGTTGACGAGGGTGTTGTTGTACATCTTCGCGTCACAGCTGTTAAGGATATGAATGCCCAGTTCACAGTTGACAAAGACGTTTCCGGCACAAAGGGCTCCTTTGGATATCTCGAAGAAGAAGCCGCTCTCGCTGGGCCATGTCTGCAGGTATGAGACCGCTCTTCCGGTAAGCCCGACGTTTTCGACCCAGTTGTTTGTAAAAGCCACATCTGCATTACCTACATCAAACCAGACTCCGTTTGAAAAGGGAAGGTCGGTCACCAGGTTGTCGTTGCATGTAACCCTGTGGCACTGGTTGAAGATCTTCACGGCTGCCGGATAGTAGCCGCTGATGTGCTCAATGTTGTTCCGGGTGAAGATATTTTTTTCCAGCAGAACATCGGATGAGCTGAGAACATAGATTCCCTCCGTGCTTGTGTCGCTCACCCTGCAGTTGCGTATTGTCAGTTTATCGCCGCGCAGGTATGCGGCAACGCGTGAGCAGAATGATATTGTGCAATGTTCAAGGGTGGTGCCGGTCACATCTTTGCCATGCTCCGTTTCCGGAGAGATCCCTTCCGGGTCCTTCCCTTCGATCTCCAGTGCACGGTAAGCGTACTGGGTGAAGGTGATCCCCCTTATAACCGGGCCGCGGCCATCAGAAGGCCTGCCATTGTATTCGCCTGTTATACGGTGGATTCCGACGTTATGGGCTGTTATCTCCACCAGTTTGTCTGCAGGGTCAACGCCTATATAGACAAGACCTGTCGGATAATCTATGAAAAAAGTGTTCTCATTCACCTCACCCTCATACCCGGCAGACTGCAGGAACCGGCCGTCGATAAAGACCATATCATCATTGAACCTGTGTACCGGCGTATCCTTACCGCTCCTCAGTCTCTGCCACCAATCGGCCGGCGCTGAAGGGAAGAGACGGTCCCATTTTGTCACCCACAGACCATTGCCAAGGTCATTCCATTCTTTTGCCACACCTGTTCCCTTAAGTACAGGCAGCTCATCCGCGTATGGCTGGAGGGTAATTCCCTGGTTAAGCACCAGGTCGCCTGTCCTGTATGTTCCTCCGCGGAGGATGATGACATCACCGGTGGTTGCTTTTGTAAAGGCAGCTTCGATAGTTGATGGTGCACCGATACTCTCCCCTGGCGCACTGGAGTCACCGTCCGGAGCAACGTATATTATGCGGCCCGCGTTTTCAGGCACCGGCCATGTCTGCCGTATCGGTCCGTATGGTCCGCCTGATGGCTGTGAGGCTGCAGGGGCCAGGAAAGCAATAAACAATATGGCAGTTGCTGCCGTCCGGAAAAAACCATTTAACTTTAATGTGGATTCTGTGTTCATATCAGGTGGAGTTATTATTATGAAACCGATTTCATAAAGTTATGAAACTTTAAAGTACAATATCATAGAATGAATACCAAAAGTATAATTACAGGAACCATTATTTCAGTAATTTCATTATCAGCCGGTGGACAGGAATTGCCGGTCAAACAGTCTCTTTCAGAGATTGAATGGAACAGCAAAGCCATAACTGAAGGGGTAGTTCTGAAGTCAGCCAGGGCACGGCTCTTTGACTCTGACCAGGCAGTTTATGTTGTTGAAATCGATACCACCGCCGGCCGGTTTGAGTTCGGGGTGGCTGCCGGTGACAAGGCTGTCGTCACAAGCGCCTATGCGGCCGGTGAAGGTGTTCTGGCGGCCATCAACGGCACCTTTTTCAACATGGAGAAGGGCTATAATGTCCACTATGTCAGGGTGAATGATTCGGTGGTGGCGGTAACAGATGAGAACGAGTTCGGAATAAGGGCAACGGGGGTTTTTACAGCCACAGGAGAGACAGTTGATATTGCAGGCTGGGGGCCGGAACGTGAGGACGAAGGGTTCGTGAAGGCTGAGGATTCCGGCCTTATGAAAGCTGAAGATGCCATTGTCACCGGACCGCTGCTTGCTGATAACGGCAGGGATATGGCGCTTGACAGCACCAATTTTAACAAAAACCGTCATCCGCGGTCGCTTCTTGGCATCACCGCCGGGGGCCAAGTTCTGTTCATTGCCGTTGACGGCAGGCAGTCCGGCTATGCCGACGGCATGAGCCTCTTCGAGCTGAGGGAACTGGCGAGGAGCCTGGGATGCACTGAAATCCTCAATCTTGACGGCGGAGGGTCAACAGCGCTCTATGTTAAGGGTGAAGGGGTCAACGGCATAGTGAACAGGCCGTCAGGCAAGGTGGAAAGACCGGTTCCGAGTATTGTCTTTGTAAAAGAATTAAATAATTAAACTGAAGAAAAGATATGAGCTATACACTACAACCCGGCCAGAAAGCCATTGATTTCCGGCTGCCGGCCACTGACGGCAGGGAATACAGCATGTCTGACTTCGATGATCATCCATACCTGGTGGTCTTTTTTACCTGCAATCACTGTCCGTATGTGATCGGCTCGGATGAGGTCACCAGGGCAACGGCAGAGAAGTTCCGCGACAGGGGTGTGGCTTTTGTCGGCATCAACTCCAACAGTGAGCACACCTATGAGGAAGACAGCTTCCCCAACATGGTTAAGAGGATGAAAGAACACAACTTCCCCTGGAAGTATCTGTATGACAGGGATCAGACAGTGGTTAAGGCATACGGCGGACTGAAAACACCGCATTTCTTTGTTTTTAATCAAGACAGGGAATTGGTTTACACAGGAAGGGGCGTTGATTCCCCGAGAGACACCTCACGTATGACAGTCAATGACCTTGACAGGGTGCTGGAGGAACTCACCACCGGCCGTGAGATCAGTGTGCCTGTCACCAATCCCATAGGCTGCAACATCAAGTGGGAAGGCCGGGATGCCAAGTGGATGCCGCCCGAAGCATGTGACCTGGTATGAGCACTGTTGATTCCACCAAAGAGTGTAACACGTTATGAGCTATCCCGCCATTCAGATCTCGGATCTTACAAAACGATACGGCAAGGACCGGGGAATTGAGAATATAAACCTTCAGGTGGATGAAGGTGAGATCTTTGGCTTCATCGGCCCTAACGGCGCCGGCAAATCAACCACAATTCGCGTGCTGCTGAACCTGCTGTTCCCGACGGGCGGAAGCGCAAGGATCATGGGCTTCGACACGGTAAGGGATTCGAAGAAGATCAGGGCCCGTACAGGCTACATTCCTTCTGAGGCCAATCCCTACCCTGATATGACTGCAAGGGAATTTCTTCGTTACGCTGCTTCATTCTACGGAGCCTCACAGGCAGAGGAGAAAATCCCTGAACTGACAGAGTTGTTTGACCTGGAGCCCGGAAGAAAAATATCCAACCTCTCATCAGGAAACAGGAAGAAGCTTTCAATAATTCAGAGCTTCATTCACGGCCCCGGGCTGCTTATTGTCGATGAACCGACCACCGGGCTTGACCCGCTGATGCAGTCAAGGTTTTTCGATCTTCTTCGTTCGGAGAACAAAAGAGGGATGACTGTTTTCTTTTCCTCGCATACACTCAGCGATGTACAGATGCTCTGCAGGCGGGTGGCCATAATCAGGGAAGGCAGAATCGTCAATGTGGAAGCGATAGAAACATTAAGGAAGAAACAACTGAAAAAGATCAGGATTGAATTCAATGACACGATACCCGGGAACCTGGCCAGCCTGCCGGGACTGGAAAACGGTTTCAACGTCTCGGGGAAAGCAATTGACTTCATCTATTCAGGCGATATGAACAGCCTTGTTGCCGCACTAGGCGGAAAGGATATCACTGACATGACAGTCGAGGAGCCATCGCTTGAAGAAATTTTCATGCATTATTACAATTAGTCCCGGATAATCTGATGAACAGGAGTTTAGTTCTTAGAGAGCTTCGCAGCAACGCAACCGGTCTGCTCATATGGATGGCAATCATAACATTCCTCACCACTGCCACAATGGCCCTGTACGGCATATTTCTCGAAAATAACGTAAAGATTCTGGCGATGATCAGCATCCTGCCAGAAGGGGCTTTGCAGTTCAAGGGCATCTCAAATGTCAACGACCTATTTTCGGTCCTTGGTTTCTATTCCGCCAATAATGTGATTTACATGCTGGTTCTGGGGAGCATCTACTCAATTGTACTATCCTCCAACATCCTGCTGAAGGAGGAGTATGGAAGAACAGCTGAGTTTCTGCTTTCGTGGCCGGTTACAAGGGGACAGGTCTTCTGCGGTAAGCTGACCGTCGTTATCATCAACATCCTTGCACTGAATCTGGTTACAACCATAGCTGGTTACATATCACTGGAAACCTGCAAGAAAGAACCCTATAATGTTGATGCGTTTCTTATTATGTCACTGTACACACTTTTACTGCACATTTTCTTTGCAGCGCTGGGTCTCTTTATGTCAGTCCTTGTTAAAAAACCCAGACCGATAACCACCCTTAGCGTGGCATTGGTCATGGTTCTTTATTTCATCTTCACAATCTCAAATATCACACCTGATCTTTCATGGGCAGGATATGTCAGTCCATATAAATTCATTGATCTCGATGTGGTTAACCCTGCCTACAGGATAGACCTGTTAAATATTCTGTATTTTACAGGGTTTTCGTTTTTGCTGATCTTCTCATCGCTGAGGATATATCTCAGGAAGGATATTTATCTTTAGATAGAGTTTCCCTGCCTGGACAAAAACTGCATTGTGCAGGCGGAGGACCTGCAAATCAGTCAATTATGGCAATCACGACAATCACTAAGTTACTCATGGCGACAGCACTGCTTGTATCCGGCCCGATATGGTCACAGCAAAATCCGGGCAACACTTTTGAGGGGAGCGGCGACATAGGAAGCTGCGGGATAACAGGTTCGACTGAATTCCTGCCGGAGAGTCAGGAGTTTATCCTGACCGGATCCGGTGAAAATATCTGGTTCGGATCTGACCAGTTCCATTTCGCATGGAAGAAGCTGGAGGGCGATTTCATCCTTAGCGCAGATATAAGGTTCGTTGGAGAAGGCAGGCATGAACACAGGAAAGCCGGCTGGATGGTCAGGGAAGGACTCGGAAGCGGGGCGTCCCACGTCAGCGCAGCAGTGCACGGCGACGGACTGGCCTCGCTGCAGTACCGCACTGTTGATGGGGGAGAAACGATGGAGAGCAGGTCAGGGGTGAATGCACCTGATGTAATACAGCTTGAAAGGAAAGGTGATCTTTTCATCTTCTCTGCTGGCGTAAGGGGGAGGCCTTTTGAAACAGTTGAAATCAGGCAGGATTCGCTGACCGGGAACGTGTATGCAGGCCTGTTTGTATGCTCGCATGATAACACCGTGGTCGAAAAAGCTGTTTTTTCAAATGTAAGGATCACCATTCCGGCATGGCCAGGTCTGGTGCCTTACCGTGATTACCTTGGAAGCAACCTTGAAATCCTGGATGTTGAGACCGGCCATCGCAAGGTGGTTTACAAAGCACATAACTCAATACAGGCTCCCAACTGGTCGCCTGACGGCAGGTACCTGATATACAACAGTGAGGGTTTGCTCTACAGGTTTGATCTGGAAACAGGCAAGCCTGAGGTGATCAATACAGGGTTTGCCACAAGCAACAACAATGACCATGTGCTCTCATTTGACGGGAAGATGCTTGGAATCAGCCATCATGCCCCAGAAGAGAAAAACAATTCGATAATATACATTATGCCTGCTGAGGGGGGCACTCCGGAGCGGATCACCGCGAAGGGTCCCTCCTACCTCCACGGCTGGTCGCCTGACGGCCGCTGGCTGACCTACACTGCTGAACGAAACGGCGACTATGACATCTATAAAATCTCCGTAAAGAAGAAGAAAGAGATAAGGCTAACCGAAGCCCCCGGTCTGGATGACGGTTCAGAGTACTCTCCTGACGGGAAGTATATTTATTTCAATTCAGCCCGCACCGGCGTAATGAAGCTCTGGAGGATGAAGCCTGACGGCTCGAAACAGGAACAGGTAACATTCGATGAATTCAACGACTGGTTTCCCCACCTGTCGCCGGAAGGGAGTCAGATTGTATTCCTTTCTTTCCTTCCAGAAGTAAAAGCAGATGATCATCCCTTTTATAAACATGTATATATCAGGAGAATAACAATCCCCGGACTTGAAACCAGCCGGCAGGATTTTGGATCCGAAACGCCGGAAGTAATTGCATATCTTTACGGCGGGCAGGGCACCATCAATGTTCCGGGATGGTCTCCTGACGGGAGGAAA
>CAZOHL010000079.1:0-10596 GCA_964579645.1 uncultured Rikenella sp.
TAGACTCATTCATGAAATCGTCATAGTAGTAGTGTTCATGACCCATCTCGAAGAAACGGTAGCGTCTGAGCCTGAAGGGCTGATGAACCTGGAAGTAAAGGCATATTGCCTTTTTCTGTGATGTGCTCATATCTTTTATCTTGTCTGTTGCAAAACCTCTGAATAAATACCTTTAACGTGGCCGGCGGCCTTTTCCCATTTCAGTTTGTCAACCTCTTCCTTGCCGTTCATGATGAACATCCTTGAAAGAGCCGGATAGGTCAGAATCCCGTAAATGGCATCAGCCATTGCTTCAATGTCCCAGAAATCGACTTTCACTGCATGAGTAAGCACCTCTGCCACACCGCTCTGTTTACTGATTATAACCGGCACGTTTGACTGCATTGCTTCGAGTGGTGAGATGCCGAACGGTTCAGAGACCGATGGCATCACATATACATCACTCATCCTCAGCATTGTGAAGACATCATTGCCACGAAGAAAGCCGGTAAAGTGGAACCTGTCAGTTATTCTGAGTGCTGCTGCATGACGCATCATCCTTTCCATCATGTCACCCGAGCCGGCCATAACGAACCTGACATTGGGCATCCTTGCAAGCACCATCCTTGCAGCCTCGATAAAGTATTCCGGGCCCTTCTGCATGGTTATCCGGCCGAGGAAGGTAACTATCTTGTCGTCAAAGGCTCTCTCGGGAACATCAAGTTCCGAATGATGGAGCGGTTCCACTGCATTGTAAACCGTCTCGACCTTGGCCGGATCGATGTTGTATTTGTTGATGACGATATCACGGGTGAGGTTGCTGACAGTAATTATCTTGTCAGCTGCATCCATCCCCTCCTTTTCCATGCCGTATACAACAGGGTTGACGTTCCCGCCGCTGCGGTCGAAGTCAGTGGCATGCACATGGATTACAAGCGGCTTGCCGGAGACGGCCTTGGCTGCTATCCCTGCAGGATAGGCAAGCCAGTCATGTGCATGAATGATGTCAAACTCCTGTTCCGATGCGATGACCTGAGCCACAACCGAGTATTTGTGAATCTCATCCATAAGTGAGGAGCCGTAGCTGCCCGTAAAATCAACCTTCCCGTGATCATTGGTCCTGACCAGCACATCGGTGTCAGCCACCTCACCCCGGGTCATCTTCCAGAACTCTTCGGGATCAGTATACGGTACCAGTTTGGAGAAGACTTCGATCTTTTCCACAGGTTTCTGGAAATACCTGTATTTAACCTTTTTGAAGGCTACGGGAACTGTATTGGCACCAATGAGCTTCACAATGCTCTGGTCCTCATCTCCGTAAGCTTTCGGGACCACGAAGATGACCTCAATATCGCGGTGGGCCGCCAGGCCGCGGGTGAGGCCATAACTGGCCGTCCCCAATCCCCCTGCGATATGTGGAGGGAACTCCCATCCAAACATCAGGACACGCATATCATTATTTATTTTCTGGATAATTCCTTTCAAGCAGCGTGAAGATGCGGAGAATTTCTCCCACGCTCCACGCCTGTGATATCGCCCCCCTGGGTGAATGTGGCGGATCACCGTCAAATATCTCCGATATCGTGGATATGCCGGCTTCCGTCAGTGTTTCCTCGAATCCCATAATAAGTTTTCTGACCCTTGACACGCCGCCTTCGCCGTAGACCTTAAGCCATCCGTCGCAGAACGGGCCCATCAGCCATGGCCAGACGGTTCCCTGGTGGTAAGCCTTGTCACGTGCTGACTGATCACCGCAGTAGATGCCCTTATAACCCTCATCAGACGGTGACAGGGTACGTAAACCCCTCGGTGTAACAAGTATCCTGTTGACAATATCCAGGATGCTCTTCATCTGGTCACGTGTAAGAATCGTATAAGGAAGAGAAGTGGCAATTACCATGTTCGGTCTTACCTGCATGTTCCTCATCTCCCTCTCGTTTACATAGTCAGCCAGGTATCCGTGTTCCTCATCCCAGAAAGTGTCGATGAATGACCTGCTTATCAGTTCCGGAAGATTTTCCCACTCCTTGATGAAAGCCCTGTCACGGGCGTTGCGGGCACACTCGAGTGAATAGCATACCGCATTGTACCACAGTGCGTTTATCTCTACTGCGTAGCCCTCACGGGGAGTAACCGGCAGACCGTTAACAACAGCGTCCATCCATGTAAGTGCCTTTCCGGGAGCCCCTGAATATATCAACCCGTTTTCCCTCATGTGTATGCCGAAGGAGGTACCGGCTCTGTATGCGTTGAGCACATCCTTCATGGCAGAACCATAACGCTTCCATGTTTCCTTAAGCTCAAGGCCGTAGTTCCAGAGTGCCTGGAAAAACCACAGCGGAGCATCAACACTGTTGAAAGCAGGGTTGTCATTGTCTCCCATGTTGGGGAAAAGGCCTCCTTTCATTCGGCGTACCTGAGTGTCAATAACGGCCGAGTAAAGATCTTCTGATTTCCTGGCCAGCGCCAGGCCCGGGAGGGAAATGAAAGTGTCTCGCCCCCATGATCCGAACCAGTGATATCCGGCAATTATGTTGGTGTCATCACCTCGCTTTTCGATGAACTGCTGAGCAGCATTGCGGAGGCAGTTGCCGAAGTCGCTTCTGGGTATCTTGGTGGCAATTGTGCGGGTGAATTTGGCCTTCAGACCTGCATGCTTCTCTTCCTTCGTTGAAACTGAAAAGACAATAACATCTCCCTTTGATGCGGTCATCTCGAAAAAGCCCGGTATGAAGAGATCTTCCGAATAGTCATAACCGCGCTTCTGCTCCTCGATATACTCTACTCCCAGGTACCAGTCAGGCACCGGGATGAATTCAGCCTTACATGATAACTGCATATGGAGGTACGGGAAGCCTTCGTACATCCGTATTTTAACACCGTAAGGCACCGGTTCGGTTCGGGTGTTGGCCCACATGTTGGCATGAGTCAGCTGGTGAATGTTCCTGAATGTCATGAATGGCCTCAGCTGAAGTTTTACCGGTTCATCGGTGTCAATGATAGTGTACCTGATAAGCAGCTGCTCCTCGTAATGAACAAGTATGCGCTCCTGCTTCATGATTACGTTACCCACCCTGTAAGTCATTCCGGGGATATCCTGGATATCGAAGTCCTCCACATATTTGTGCCCCTTCGGGCTGTAGTGGTCACCGTGATATTTGTGTATCCCTGTGTTGAAGCTCTGACCGTTGCTGACAACAGTTGAGTCAACAGATGAAAGCAGTACGTGCCTTTCGCCTCCCATGGCTTCCACGGGGCAGACCAGCCAGCCGTGATACTTGCGGGTATTGCATCCAACTATTGTGGTGGACGAATAGCTTCCGGCCCTGTTGCTTCGCAGGATTTCGCGGCTCAGGGAATATTCCAGGTTAACTACCTGTGCCTTATCAAATTTAATGTATCCCATATCTGCTGGAGTTCCGTTTTGCTGCTAAAGAAAAGCAGGAGAATTAACTCTATTAATTTAATAACAAATAGTTTCAGGTGCAAAGAAAAGCAAAAAAATCAGATTAATAATGTGCCGGACGAAGGCATGCCATTCATCGAAGGCACTCAAAAATAGATATCTTTGCATTCCTTAAGGAGAACCAATGCGAGGTAAAATGGTTCGGCCGGACAGACAGGATTTTTAAAAGAACCTGGAAAAAATGTTTTATGTAATACCTTACAACATGAGCAAAAGAATTATCCTGCTGCTTTTGGGTATCTCTTTACTGATCACCGGATGCAACAGGGGAAGTTTCAGTATCAGTGGTACTGTAGAGGGCGCCGGTGAGGGTGAATACCTGGTGTTGAAAGAGGTGAAGCCAGGCTTCCTGGAGCCTGTTGACTCGGTGGTCCCCGGAAAGGACGGCAGATTCAGCTTCAGGTCGGAGACCGAGTGGCCCGCCTTTTTTATGCTTGGCATGGATGATGATGACTTTCTGACAATGCTGGTTGCACCGGGGGAGCAGGTAAAGGTCAGGGCATCGCGTAACTCTATGGCGAAACCATCATCCTTAACCGGATCAGAAGGCACCTCAGTCATCCTTGATTTCAGAAAGGATCATGACGAGGTGGTTACCGAACTTAAGAGGCTCACGGATTTATACAATGACAGCATCGGCAGCCCCGGGCTTCCTCTTCTGATGGACAGCCTTGACAGGCGGGCTGCGGCCATTGTTGCAGAGTTTCGTGACAGGGCCCTGGTAATGATTGATGAAAACAGGTCATCAATGATCCCGGTTTACCTGCTGAACCAGCAGGTAGTACCCGGGCTTGAACTGTTCGAACCGTCAAAGAATCCTGAGTTGTTCTACCGCGTTGATTCGGCCCTTTATGCCCTTTACCCCGAGTCTGACCTTGTGCTTGACCTTCATACTTTCGTGGCAGGTCTTCGCAAGAGCGTATCAGTGGGGAAACAGCCCGGCGAGCCGCCCGTGCCGGGCGAATTGCTGCCAGACATCGTCCTCCCGGACCCTGACGGTGACACACTTAGCCTGTCATCACTTAGAGGGAAGGTGGTGCTGGTTGATTTCTGGGCTGCATGGTGCCCCCCGTGCCGTGAGGAAAATCCAAACCTTGTTAAACTTTATGAGATGTACCACTGGAGGGGATTTGATATCTTCCAGGTCTCACTTGACCTCAGAAAGGAAGATTGGCTCGAGGCAATAAGAACTGACCGTCTGGGACGCTGGAATCATGTAAGTGACCTCCGGTACCGTGACTCAGAGGTTGTCAGACAGTTCGGACTTACTGAAATCCCCGCCAGTTTCCTGATTGACCGTGAGGGAAAAGTGGCAGCGGTTAATCTGAGAGGTGATGACCTTCAGAAAAAGCTCGAGGAACTCCTCGGCGTACAGTAGTCAATGCTGATTTTTAGTTTATTTGTACCTGAAATTATTACAAAAAATATGAAGATATTCTTACCGGTGCTGCTTTCAGCCATTCTTCTGGCAGGCTGCAACAACAACAATAAAGTGGTCATAAAGGGAGCGTTCACCGCACCGGCGGAAGGGGTGGTTTACCTTGACCAGTCTGAGGTGGACCGAAGCATCAGGGTTGATTCAGCTGAAATCAGGAGGGGACGCTTTAAATTCGTCGCAGAGATATCCGGTCCGGAGTTCTTCCAGGTGAGGTTTCCCGGAAATGAGTTCGTCGCACTGCTGGTAATGCCCGGTGAAGATATTTCCCTTGAGCTCGGGAAAGCTCCGGTTGCAATGAATTACACTGTACAGGGTTCTCCCGGATCATCTGACATACGAATGCTTGACCAGCAATTGCTTGTGACCAGAGGCAGGCTTGACTCGCTGAGAACTATTTACACTTCCCTCAGCAGTGATGAACTGGCTCTCCGTGGCCCGGAGCTTGAAAAGGCATACACTGATGCCGTTGAGGCACAGCGCAAGTTCAACATCAAATTCGTAATAGAGAATATCAGCTCGATGTCTTCAATCCAGGCTCTTTACCAGAGGCTGGACGAAAACACATATGTCCTTTATCAGCCGCGTGACCTGCAGTACCTGAAGATCGTTTCCGACTCACTGTCGGTCCGGTATCCGGTTTCGCGCCATGTGCGCGCACTGAAGGAAAATGTGACCTCAGAGCTGAACCAGATGTACATTAACCGCATCTCTTCCCTTGCCATGCAATTGCCTGAAACAAAATCCTCACCGGAACTGCCTGACATAAACGGCAAAATGATCAGCCTGGCATCACTGAAAGGGAAATATGTGCTGGTCTCGTTCTGGAGCACTGCGTCAGAAGCTTCGATGAATGAGTTGCCGCTTCTCAGGTCAATCTATAATGACTATCACAGGAAAGGACTGGAGATATTCCAGGTCAGTCTCGACACTGACCCCGAAAGGTGGAAGAATGTGGTACGCTTTGAGGAGATACCGTGGATAAGCGTCAGGGAGCCTGACCCGGCGAACCCGGTCTATTCGCGCCTGATGAATATCACCACCCTGCCCTCAAACCTGATCTATGATCCGCAGGGAAACATAATCAACACCAACCTGACAGGACGCAACCTGCTTATAAGGATGGACCAGATCTTCAATCAATAGACAGGTTTTGGAAGGCCGGAAAACATATTTTGCATCTGACTTTCACCTGGGGCTGGCAGCCGGTACTGATCCTCATGAACGTGAACAGAGGGTTATAGCCTGGCTTGACCGGGTCTCAGCAGACGCAGAATCTGTATGGCTCCTGGGCGACGTGTTCGACTTCTGGTGGGAATACAGGAAGGTGATTCCGAAAGGATTCACAAGGTTTCTTGGCAGGCTGGCCGCTCTGACTGACAGGGGTATCGGGGTGCACATATTCACCGGCAACCATGATATGTGGATGAAGGGCTACCTGGCGGAAGAATGTGGCGTAACAATACATTACGGGCCGCTTGAGACCACAATAGGAGGCGAATTGTTTTACCTGGCCCATGGCGAAGGACTGGGCAGCAGGAGTATAGGCGGCAGAATGCTCTTCTCCATTTTCCGGAGCAGGATTGCCCGTATTCTTTTCTCGGCCCTACATCCGCGCTGGGGAGTTGCCATCGGGCATTCATGGTCAAAAAGCAGCAGGCTGGCCAAACATGTATCTCTCCCGTTCCTGGGTGAGGCAAAGGAAGATCTTGTCAGGCACACAAGAAGCATTGCAGCCGGAGGTTGCAGGGCAAAATATTACATCTACGGACACAGGCACCTGCCCCTTACTTTTGACGAAGGAGGAAGGAGGATGATAATCCTGGGCGACTGGTTCAGCTGCCGTGAGAGTTATGCCGTGTATGACGGGAAAGAGCTCACCCTGGTCACCAATCAGTGAAATCCCTTAACCACAGGTGCCGCTCAGGCAGATAATAAGAAAGCTGATCCGGATTAAACAGTTGCGGGTGATTTGAAGCCTTTTGCCCTTACCCTTACGGTTATTGTATAGTAAGCATACTGGTCATTCACATCTTCGAACTTGTAGGAAAGCCTGTTGCCTGACCTGCGCGCCATCTCAAGCAGTCCCATGTAGCCGGTAGAGATCTTCGACATATCCTGTCCCATCAGCGCCACCTTGAGCAATTTCTTGAGTCCTTCCTCATCATACCTGTTCACCATGTCAAGCTTCTGTATAAGGTGTTCGGTGTCACTTCTCCTGATCAGGTTTCCTGAAGTGATAATGAATGATGCGGGTGTCTTTCTTATCATTGCAAGGGGGATGCCGTAGTGTTTCTCGGCTTCAAAGCCCGGGCTGTGCTGTGCGACATTCTGCAGAAGTTCGATGAGCGTAGCGAACACGCGTTTGTGGAGGTTCTGTTCCAACTCGGCTTCGCGCATGGTAGTCTCACTGAAATTGAGCAGCTCTTTGCTGATTGCATGGGTCATGGGCCCTGCCCAGATGAAGAAAATATTGTTTGACTTCATCATCCGCTCGAGCTGCACTATCCTTTTCGAGTCAAATGTGCCCTGATCAGCAGCGGGCTCGCTCATCCCCTTTCCACCAGAGTCGATTGTCTTGCTGAGTATGAAATAGGAATACTGTTCGTCAATCGGAAAGAAGTCATAATCAAGCCTGTTTCCTGTCTTGCGTGCCATCTCCATGAGACCAAGTCCAGCCCCTCCCTTTTTTCCGATTTTGGTATCCTGGAGCATGGTTCTGTAAACCTCTCTTATCTTGTCAGGATCAAGGCTGTTGATCTTCTTCAGGTTATTTCTCAGACCCCTGACCTCGCTCTTTTTAAGTGCATTGCCGGTACTGACCGTATAGCCGTCGGAGGTTTTGCTGTAAACGACAAGGGAGGTGATGTCCTCACTTTTGGTAATGCCGTGCCTTGTTATGTTTTGCAGGTTTTCAAGGACGAACATGAAGAGCCGTTTGCGTCCCAGCATACTGAAGTCAGAAAACTCCATTTCACGTTCCAGCAGGGTCAGCAGGCTGACTGAATTATCCCCTGTAACCTCTCCGCGGTAGGCGAACATCAGGTGTTCGTCTGAAAGCTTCTGCCTTAGTTTGTTAATAAGTTCCATACATTCCGACAAAATGAGGTACCAACATTCCCCGGAGACAAAATAAGTAAAAAGAAATGTCACTAGCTACAGTTGGTGCAATTTTCAGCCTGTCCAGCCCTCGCGGTCGAGGTTCCTGTAGTTGATGGCTTCGGACAAGTGGTCAGGCCTAATGGTGTCTGAGTGGTCGAGATCTGCTATTGTCCGGGCTACCTTAAGTATTCTGTCATAGGCACGGGCTGACATTCCGCGCTTCTCCATCGCAGCCCTGAGGAGTCTTCCTCCTGCATCATCGAGATGGCAGTGCCTTCGTATAAGTGCCGAGGTCATCTGTGCATTTGAATTGATTCCGTCATTTCCTCCAAAGCGTTCAGATTGTATTTCACGGGCCTCGACCACCCTTTTTCTTATCACCGATGAACTTTCTGTTTGGGCTGTCACCGAAAGTTTCTGATAATCAACCGGCACCACTTCGATGTGAATGTCTATCCTGTCAAGCAGCGGCCCGGAGATCCGGCTCATGTATCTCTGCACCATCCCGGGTGCGCAGGTGCACTCTCTTACGGGATGGTTATGAAATCCGCATGGACATGGATTCATGGAGGCGATCAGCATTACCGAGGCAGGGAAGTTACAGCTCATCCTGGCCCTTGCTATGGTTATAACCCTGTCTTCGAGCGGTTGCCGTAAAACTTCCAGCACACTTCTTTTAAACTCCGGCAGCTCGTCTAGGAATAGTATTCCGTTATGCGCCAGACTTATCTCTCCCGGCTGTGGTACCGGGCCCCCGCCAACCAGCGAAATATCAGAGCATGTATGATGCGGGCTGCGGAACGGCCTGCGGATCATCAGCGGGATATGATTGTCTATCTTTCCTGCCACCGAATGGATCTTTGTAGTTTCCAGTGCTTCCTCCAGGGTCAGAGGCGGCAATATTCCGGAAAGGCGGCGGGCGAGCATAGTTTTACCGGAACCGGGCGGGCCAATCATTATTGCATTATGGTTGCCTGCTACTGCCACCTCCAGGGCACGCTTGACATTCTCCTGGCCTTTCACATCGGCGAAGTCAGTGTCATAGACATTCCCCTCGCGGCCGAAGAGTTCCCTGATGTTGACGGCGACAGGTGCCAGGAAGCTTTCACCACGGAGTAGACCAAGTACCTCTTCGAGGGTGTTGACGCCGTATATCTCCAGTCCCTCAACAACGGCTGCCTCAGGACCGTTGAGGGCAGGCACCATCATGCTTCTGAAGCCTTCCTTGCGGGCCTGCAGCGCCATGGGAAGCACTCCCCTGACAGGCCGCACCGCCCCGTCGAGCGACAGCTCGCCGGTGATCAGCATCCCGTCAAGCCGGCTGCCGCTGACCATTTCCGAGGCCACAAGTATGCCGACAGCCAGGGGAAGGTCATATGAAGAACCCTCTTTCCTGATATCAGCCGGTGCCATATTGATTATCACCTGCCTGCCCGGCCAGCGAAGTCCCACAGACCGCAGAGCTGACTCAATCCGCTGCTGGCTTTCCTTGACAGCAGTGTCAGGCAGCCCGACCAGCATATAACGGACACCGCGGGAGACATCCACTTCAATAGTGACAGTGACAGCCTCAATACCGGAAACGGCAGCGCTGAAGGTCTTGACCAGCATGGCTTAATCTTTAAGTTGCACGTTAAAAGGAGGAAATGCAACGTAAAGTTAAACAAACACCGTGAAAACTGCAATAAAAAGGAATCAGCAATCTGAATGTGGCTTTCCAGGTATCTGGATTTACCGGGTCCGTTCCTGTTTCTCCCCGGACTTGTGCAGAATCACATCCACATGTGCAATTGTAACCAGGCAGCCTTTGGGGAGTGACTCCAGCCCCGGGGCTATCACCTCATAGAAGGCTCTTATTTTTTCTTCCGTATCGACCAGTTCCACAACCACCGGGAGTTTTTCAGTCAGCTCCCAGAACCTTGATGAGTGGATATGGCTGCTAAGACCATAGCCCATCATGCCCCTGTAAACAGTTGCTCCTGAAATGCCTGCTTCCCTGGCATGGATTACAATGGCTTCATATAGCAGCTGGCCGTCAATCCTGTCGGTAGAGCTGGCATAAATCTTAAGTACTGAATGTTGTCTTTCTTCCATTGTCATAGCAGGTTAGTAAGAACATAGCCCAGGTACACGGCCAGAAAACCCAGGAAGATGCTGAGTCCGGTATAAAGAAGTACTGTCAGGGCCTGGCCGGAGTGCATCAGCATGAGGTTCTCCCCGGTAAATGTAGAAAAGGTTGTAAACCCGCCGCAGAGGCCTGCCATCAGGAACAGTCTCCATTCCGGGTTCATGATCATGCTTTTTTCGGCAATCCCCGTAAGGAATCCGATCAGAAAGCTTCCGGCAACGTTCACAATAAGGGTGCCAACCGGAATTGAATGAAAACTGACAGTAAGATTCAGCTGTGAGACCAGGTATCGGGCAATACTGCCAATAAAACCACCTGATCCGATTAAAAGCAGGTTTTTAATCATCGGTCAAAAATCTGCCGTAAATGTACATTAATAATATGTTCAGCGTCCTGTCAGTCTTCGAGATGCCCGAAATTGCCATTCTCAACGTCCTCGAAAGCCTGGTAGATTTCAGTCCGGGTGTTCATTACGAAAGGTCCGTG
>CAZOHL010000079.1:10696-14442 GCA_964579645.1 uncultured Rikenella sp.
TATGATCCGGCAATCACCTCAATTAATCCCTGGTCATCAGGCAGGGCAAACCTTCCCATCCGGTCATTCGTTATCGGCTGGTATTTCGGGGGAGTCATCTTGTCTTTTGCCGGCAGGTTAACCCAGAGCTGTACCATATGGAAATCGCCTCCGGAACGTGCAAACTCCTTCTCATGGTACTCCTTGTGGAGGAGCCCTGAAGATGCTGTCATCCACTGCACGTCTCCCTCACCTATCACACCGCTGTTTCCAAAACTGTCATGATGAGCTATCCGGCCCCTGTAGGCTATGCTTACAGTCTCAAATCCGCGATGGGGATGCACGCCAACTCCCCTAGGTTTAGCCGTAGGCGGGAAATAGAACCTGGAATTGTAGTCCATAAGTATAAAGGGGTCCATCCTTGCCATTGTCAGCGGATAGACTCCCGGGATGAAGTTGTGTACCCTGAAACCGTCACCGACAAAATGGACTGGCGGTGGTGATATAATCTTTTCTGCAGTTCTCGTTCTCATTCTGTTGCTCTTTAATGAGATAACAACATGATAAATGATTTGTTCTCCCGGCGGCAGGGGACATGGCATAAGCGGGAACAATCTCCCCGCGGGGGGCGCATGACGGGGCGAATGTCAGCTTTCTTCCGGAGCCGGCATGCACTCAGTCACGGTAACTCCGGGTGGCAGCTGAATAGTCAGCGCTGAATCCGTGATGGCCTGTGAAAATGTACATTACACCCTCGAGACCCAGGATATTATGAACTGATCTCCGGGCCCTGCGGGCATTCTTGTTGATGTATTTAGGGAACAGCTGTATTGTCCCGTCCTCAAGACTCACAGCATCACCTGTAAAGAGATAGATGTCATTGACCAGGTAACATGTCAGTCCGGCAGTGTGCCCCGGGGTTGGAAACGGTTTTATCCGAATGTCTCCAATCCTGATTGATTTGTCATCAAGCAGAACATATTCGGTTGCATCTATTTTATTGCCGATCCAGAGCATTCTTCCGGTCTCGCCGTTTATCATCTGTTCCTCATCCTCATGCATATAAACAGTTGCCTTTTTAAACAGTGAGAGGCCGCCCGCATGATCAGCGTCACTGTGGGTCAGGAACACTGCCCTGACTTTGTCCGGGTCAATGTCAATCTTCCTCAGTTCACCCCTGATGCTCCCTGGCTTTATGCCGGCATCTATTGCAATGTAGTCATTGCCGTCCCTGACAAGGTACATATTGACATACCTGTCCCTCACCGCATAGACGTTGTCCGTCAGGCGGCCGGTCTCTGCGGGAGTCATTTTCTTCTTCGCCGAAGCTGAAACGGCAACGAATACTATAATGATTACAATCAGGAATAATACTATTCCCAGCAGCCAGCGGCCCAGTTTCTTAAAGAAGTTTTTCATTGCATCTGTCTTAAAAAGAAAAACAATCGGATGATCAAATTTAAAAAAATGTCAAATCACTTGCAAATAATAAATTAACTGCATATTTTTGACCCTTTGGTTAATTCATTTGGTTAAACTATATAGTTAATTATCATGACAAAGGCAGCAGCAACTGACAGCCAGACAAGGCTGAAGATTTTCAGGGCAGCCTCAGACATTTTTGAAGAGAAGGGCTATGAAGGTGCAAGGATGCAGGAGATAGCTGACAGGGCAGGTATTAACAAGGCTCTCCTGCATTATTACTACCGCAGCAAGGATCAGCTCTTCATGGCAGTATTCCAGGTACTGCTGAAAAAGATGTTTGAAAAGATCATGACAATTTTTGCTGCCGACATCACATTCAAGGAAAAAATCAGGCTGTTTCTAAGTCAGCATATTGACTTCCTGAGCAAAAACCCGAAGCTTCCGATCTTCCTGCTGAATGAAGTCTCAAGGAATCCTTCCATGGCCGCAGGGCTGAAGGAAACACTCCTGTACGGGGAGGTGCGTGACCTGCTCTATGAGAAGCATGCAAAGGAACTCAAGGGATACGGTATTAAGAAAAGCGATATGCCGCAACTTATGATCACGGTAGTTTCGATGTCGATATTTCCCTATGCAGCGAGGGACATGATAGGCATCATGATGCCACAGATGCATGACAACAAGAGGTTCAAAACATTTATGGAGGAACGTAAGGAGTTTGCCGCCGATTTTATCCTCGACTCCCTAAAACACCGGAAGAAATGAGAAAATTACTCGTTATCCCGATCCTGCTCCTGCTGGCATTATCCGCAATGTCTCAGCGGACAGTAACCCTGTGGCAATGCTATGACTCGGCCGCGGTGACGTCGCCTCTCTCTGGTGAGAGGGAACTCTACCAGGGCATGACCCTGCTGCGTGACCAGAACCTTGCTGCCGCCTGGTTTCCCTCATTGGATCTGGGAGGTTCATTCAACTATCAGTCTGACGTGGTCGATATTTCCGACATGCTTGGCTCGATGCCGGCACCCCCCGGATCACTGCCCTCAATACCCCATGAGCAGTACAGGGCAACACTTGACCTGAGCCAGGTGATCTGGGACGGTGGGGTTACCCGCAGCGCACGTGAAGTGGAGAGGGTGGTCAGCGAGCTGAACATGCAGCAGAGCGAGGCAGATCTGTACCGGTTGCGGGAACAGGTCAACAACCTTTTCTTTCCCTTGCTGCTTACAAGAAGCCAGGCAGAGGTGACATCTGTACTTATCTCAGAACTTGGCACCCGTATCATGGAGGCCTCATCAGGGGTGGAGAACGGTGTGGTTACCCCGGTCACGCTCGAGGTGCTAAGGGCAGAAATGATAAAGGCAGAACAGGCTGCCGCTGAACTGGGCCGGAGGCATGAAGCGCTGGCTCTTGCCCTGGAACAACTGACCGGGATGACAGGACTGAAATATGCCGGGCTGGCCCTGCCTGAACTTATTATCACCGGCGATGAGAATCTTGAAAACCCTGACCTGCAGCTCTTTGATACGAGAAGCAGGCACCTTGAACTTTCAAAGAACCTGCTGAAGAGTCAGCGCATGCCCAGGCTGTTTGGTTTTGCGCAGGCAGGGTATGGCAATCCTCCCGGCAACAACTTTCTCTCTGACAAGGCCGACATTTATTATTCGCTCGGGGCAGGAGTGAAATGGAACATATATGACTGGGGCAAAAACAGCAATGAACGTAAGGCACTGGCAATTCAGCAGCAATTGCTGGAGATCAGAAAGAGTTCCGCTGAAGAGTCGCTGCATCGGATGCTTACGCTGAAGATCGCGGAGATTGAGTCATTGCGTGAAGCGGCAGGCCGCGACGAGGAGCTGATAAGCATTCGCAGCCGGATAGCTGCCGCCGCGGCTTCACAGCTGAAGAACGGAACGATTACTGCCTCACAGTATATGACGGAGCTGAACAACGAGAAGCAGGCTGTCATAGCCGCGGCAGCGAGAAAGATCAGCATAGCCAGGGCCGAAACAGAATATCTCTATATAACAGGACACAAAACACAGGAATAATATGAAGAAACTGGTTATACCCGTAATTCTGTGCCTGGCCGCAGCAGGATGCGGCCGGGGTGAGAGCGATGCCGATGCCTGGGGGACCTTTGAAGCCGACGAGGTTATCATTTCTGCCGAGACCCCGGGCAGGATCATCAGCATGGATGTGACAGAAGGCATGCTGGTGGCGGGCGGCGCCGTCATCGCCGTCACCGACACTACGATGCTTGTGTTGCAGCGCGGGGAGCTTGATGCGGTGACGGCGCAGGCGCAGGCGCGCCTGGCGGGCATTGCGGCGCAGGACGCGGT
>CAZOHL010000080.1:0-14270 GCA_964579645.1 uncultured Rikenella sp.
TGATACAGAGGATGTATCCCCCGTTCATGAGGCTGGCAGTATTTATAAATCCCTCACCTGTGGTTCCTGATGACAGCAAATGACCCTGAGTGTCATAAATTTCATATTCGCACGCTGTTCCGATATTGTCAACTTTCAAATAGTCACTGGCAGGAACAGGATAGACAGAAGCTGTATCATAATAGTCATCATTTACCGCCACTGCACCGGAGATAACTATGTCAATTGTATCAAATACCGAGTAATGTATCGAGTTTACCTTATCAATGTAGTCAGAGTCGAAAATCAAAGTGTAAGTTCCGGGCGATAACCTGCCGATATTTACAGTATCAGCACACCTGGTTTCAGTATTGCTCTGCGGGATATGCTCGGTATACCATGCTTTTACCTTAATTACAGATCCGTTCCTCGTAATCCTGACCGAGTCTGTATTGCTGCAACTATTTGGTATCCTGAAGTAGGAACGTGCAATCAGCTCATCAGATACTGAGGGTTTTGCAGGCGTTATCCGGAGGCTGTCGGAGACTCTGCCGTCAGATACCGTTTCGCTGTCTCCTGTCAGTGCTTCGGCAAAGCCTGTCAGCCACCTCTCTTCGGCATTGCTGTACGCCTTGAAAACTACCCCGAAGTCAAAATAACTCCAGCTGAATCCGTTAAGATCGAATTGCCTCCTCACAAAATTCGTCCAGTCGAGTCGGCTCTGATTATCGGCGAACATTATCGAGCCCCATTCACCTATTGTCACAGGGATATTGTTGCTTTCCGACCAGCTCCTTATCATCGCCACATCCGCAAGCACAGCATCCCTCTCAGTAAAGGTGCCTCTCCATGTCGTACCCAGATACAGGCTCAGATCTGTCCAGTCGCTCCACCAGGCGCCCTGCTGGGCAAACTGCCATGGAAGGTAATACCTTGTACTTACAATCAGGTTGTCTTCAGATTCCGGAATGCTCAGTTTTGAGAGTGATGTATGAGCACCATAGTCAGGTGCGTCGATAATCAGTGTTCTGTCGTTGTCATAGACCCTGATTGAATCTATTATCCTGGGGATAAGAAGGTTCCACTTCTCAGGTGTAAGGTTTACCTCTGGCTCATTGAGAACCTCAAAGAAAAGCTTCTCAGGATTTGTGCCCAGGTAATGCAGGGCTAGCTGTTTCCAGATTGAAAAGAACATGTTCTGGTATAACGGATCATCAGGAAAATTGTAGAGTTCGTTGAAATGGTGGATTGTGATGATCACTGCGAGGTTCCTGCTCAGACACCATGAGACCACCTCATCGACCCTGCTGACAAAGACAGGATCAATATTATACGGAGATGACCGTCCGGTATGCGCCGACCAGCAAACAGGAAGCCTGACCGAATTGAACCCGGCATCTGCAACTGCCTGAATATACGTTTCCTTTATCGTCAGGCCCCATTCACCTTCATTGGGGGCCTCAAGCGCATTCCCGAAATTTATCCCCCGGCCGATTGCTTCGTTTCTTATGAAGGCCTTTAGGGTGTCCTGATCATTTTTACCGGCATTGAAGGCAATGGCATCATCACTCTTCCACCCGGAAAGGAGGATGACGGGGAAAAGCAGCAAAAAGCAGCGCCCTGTTTTTATTACAACCTCCCTGAAATGCATTTGTGTCTCATTTATTAAAACACAATATCAAGCATTGAAAATAGTACTGAAAGGGAGACAGTCTCCTACTCCCTGTTGTTGGTGTACCGGGTGATAATCTGATCACGAAGTTCCAGGAACATTTCAGTAACCCTGTTCATCTTCCCGTCAGAGTAATCGGTAAGAAACTTCCGGGCCGCTGCCGGATCCTTTTTGTACATCCCGAGTGCCTGCGTCTCAGTCTTCTCCTGCCCGTCAAATATCTCCGCCTCGAACGGATCCCTCACCGCACGCACATCTGCCGCAATATCCCTGAACTGAAGATTTGCAAGGTTATCCACGAAATCTATCGCCCACCGGGCGGAGCGTTCGTCGTACTTCTCCGGATCGTAAATATTGTAGGTCACGGCCACAGAGAGGTTTCCGGCGTAAATGGGAACATACGGACTGAAATATGGATTGTCAAGATACACCCAGTATACCCCGCCGATGGCATCCGGCAGCCAGTCACGAAGCTGCATCACCATTCCGTAGTGTCCCCGGTGACGGGCCACAGGTCTTCTGTATGTCTGTTTGATGAGCTTCCGCATCTCACTGCCCGGGAAGGGTGTGGCAAGCGGGCTTTTCACATAACCCCCGTTACCGTCTGGTACCAGCCACTCCGGGTAGGAAGTCATGTCATAGATGGTGCCCTCGAATGTCGAACGCTGGAACGAAATAACATCCCTGACTGAAATCTTCTTCTCGGGAACAGCTGCAAAAGGATAGATTGAGAGAGGCTCCACCACCTGGTAGTAAGGCTGCATACCCTTGTAAGGGTTTGCCGGGTCAAGCTTCCTGTCGGGCCACTCCCGAAGGTTGGGCATAAATGTGGAGTAGAAGAGCCAGAACCGGCTTGTGGCATACTCCTCGGGAAGCGGGGAGTAGGCTTCCTGCCAGATGAAGGGTTTGCCGGAAGCCGGATCATACCATCCCCGGTCAATTGCCTCCTGCATGTAGTTGTCAGAAACGAGGAACCATTTACTGTCTGAAGCATCGATCTCCTTGATAATGCTCCAGTTGGGAACCATCGTCGCCTGATCATCAGGAAGCCGCTGTGCAGCCCATACAGCTCCCGGTCTGCCTGTGCCCGGTTCCCAGCCGTTACCAACACCGAAGACCTCAAAAACCCATGCCTCCTCAGTATCTGCAATAACAAGAGTCTCGGAACCGTCACCGCTGGATGGCAGAAAACCGTAACGGATCATCAGATCGCCAATAAACATAACCGCCTCCCTCGCCCTGTCATACCTCTGAAGTGCAAATATCATCGCCTGCTCGATAGTCATGATCTGCTTCCCTCCCTCGCGGGTACAAACCAGTTCGGGCCGCTGTGCCGTTGTACTCTCGGCAATACCCAGCTGAACCTCATTCATGTGAGAATACGCAGAATGGAAGTACCCGTATGTTTTCCTGACCTGAGGGATGTAACCTAGCACTTCACCGTCGTCCGTAAGAGGAAGTCCTGCATCCTGGATGCCCCAGTAAACAGGGGCCTGCTCCCCTGCCCTGAAGGTTTTGCCCGGGACATAGTAAATTCTTGAATCCGGACCGGTATCAGTATGCGAAATGATGACAGAACCGTCAGCCGTGGCCTTCTTCCCGGCAGCAATGATTGTGCAGCTGTGAACTTCAGGAACCGAAACCAGAAATGCTGAGAAGAGTAAAATGCAACCAAAGTGGATCTTATTCATAATAGTTTTTATTTGTAGCTGGAATTAAATGTAATAAGATCAGTAAAAATAACAATTTTCCGGGTCAGGAAAAACCTGAAGATTAACGGTTCGTCAGCTTTTGCTTTAAAGGAGGGGATTCCCTAAATTCGCAGTGATGAAAAAACTGATATTTCTTGGCCTTGCCGTCCTTCTGCTGTCATCATGCAACCAGTCAGTATGCCCTGCATACAGTGACTCAGCTAATGACATGAAGAATACGCTCCTTCAGAAGGGCAACATCAGGGCAGACGGCATCAACAGGGTTTACCGTGACAGTTATCAGAAAAAGCTGAGATAAAGGAGCGGGAATTAAGGCAGGCCCTTCCCATCCTGTATGGGATTGTCAGTACCAGCTCTGAACAAGAACCTTCCTGTCATTCTGGTATTCGCAGACCCGGTAAAAGACCGATGAATCATTCTCGATCTGGTACATCCAGTATCCGTAGATTCCAGGTGTGACATACTGCCTTCGCAGATACAGCCGGTCACCTTCGCGGAACCCGCATTCCTTGCTGTAAGCTGATATTTTTCCGAAAGTACTGTCACGGGAAGTCTTGATCCAGATAAGATGAGGATCACCGAACCGGGCAGGAGCCGTATGCCTGTAATCCTGATAGTCACCGATATACATGCGGGTGACATAAAGACGGTCTTCATCCGGCTCAGTAGCAGTTTTGCTAGATGTGCCGCAGGAAGCAACGAGAAATAATATGAATGGGAACAATACTTTTCTGATTGTCATGTCCTTTTGGTTTTGATATATTTAATTATCCCCGGAGTTTTGCAGGTGAACATCACCGATATCTCCTGCCTCAATTTATGCCGAATAGAAAAGGTACTTATAAGTATACCCGTTTTCATTCAGCCACCATCTGAGTGCTTTGGCAATTTTTCTTCTCCTCAGGAGAACCTTTCCGGTTACGTCTGAAGAAATCTGGTAATAAGTTTTCATTGCTGTTCCTTTATGTTTGTGCAATACTTAATTGCTTCGTTTTCTGCTGTGGAAATAAGTAAGGCCGTTCATCTCCTTCATATCAATGACTACCATGCCACACCTGCCAAGTAAAGCTGAAACCCTTTCACGGCTGAGTTCACTGTTTCCTGCTGCATGATGATGCAGGAGCCTAGCCAGGAAATGCGGACCAGTGCCGTGAATCTCTTCTCCCCACGATGTGTTTCTCTGATGAGCAAAACAGCCGACAAAGCATGTCTGAGGCGGCAGCAGCATGACAAGGGAGCTTACGAACATCTCAAGGTGTTTAATAAGGTCAAGCCGGCGCAGGCTTATCAGCGTCCTGGCCCGGCTCAGGTCAATTCGGCCATAATTGGCTCCCTTGTTTGATGACAGTATTATCAGCCCTGGTTCTCCGCTGATTCCAGCCCTTCTCATATAGCGGAAGAAACTGAAACCGCAGAGAACTATCATGCTTAACACTCTGAAAACAGCCGCTGATTTCATTGCCTGACTTATTGATTTTCATATCAAATCTACCCCGACAATACAATGAAAACAAATCTCAGGTGCTCATTTTACGGACACCCTGAGATATGGCTGGAAGTTTTGTCAGGTAATTACGGCAGTTTGCTGACACAAACAGGAGACTGACCTCATGAATCACTGTTTTAGTCAAAAGCGGATTGCTTTTGACCAATCACCGAATTGATATGATTAAATTTTAGATTATTCCCGGACGGAAATCAAAGTCAGCAGGCTGGTTTTTAAAACAGCACCAGGGCATCACGTATGACTCTTGACGTATCGTCTGTGGCGTAAAGTTTGAGACTAACCTCGGGAATTGAATCCTGGAGGATATCAGTTATGGGATTGAAAGAGTCGCGCACATCTGCTGACAATTTCATGTCATCATACTCTTCGAGCGGGATATAAATATGGACAGTCAGCCTGTAATCGGGATTGTTAATCCGGGTCAGTGTCTTGATTATCTTCGATATCCACAGTGATGAGGAGGTATTGAAGTACTCCACATTGAGCCGGAGGTTGGTGACCGGCTGTGGTTGAATGACATAATTATTAACCCAGTTAAGCACAGGCTCATAGAGCCTTGATGCATTTTCAGGCAATGATCTGCCTTTGATTGAAAGCTCGCCACAGCTGTATTTCAGTTCTATCTGTGGCGTTTTTGGCGTCTTTCCGATGATTAAGTCAGTTGGCTTTTTCATTATTTAGTTCTTCCCGGTCCAAAAACAATTCGCTCAAGTTAATTATACTTTTCAAAATTAGGCCAAGTGGCGGTAAGTTCATAACCCTTAATCAAAATCTGATGCATGATCATCAACTTATAGGCCTGTTCGTCAATGAAACACATGGAACACACCTTCCCTGCCGGCATTTCAGGCCGGTTGCAGTAATATTATAATATTCCGGAGAACGCCCTGGCGTAGTCTGACATCGATCGTCTGATTACCTCCTGTGCCTCAGCAGTGTCATAGATATCAGCAATTGTAACCCTTCTCTTTTCTCCGGGCAGATCCTTGTATGTAAGGAAATAGTGCCTCAGTCTTTCGATGGCTATCTGCGGACAATCCTTGATATCAGCGTACCCCCCGTAAACTGCGTCGTTATAAAGCACTGCTATGATCTTGTCATCAGCCTCGTTGCCGTCTATCATTCTGAATCCGCCAATGGGCCTTGCAAGTACAAGTATATCTCCGTGAGTTATGTCTTTTTCAGTAAGGATGCATATATCCATCGCATCTCCGTCACCCTTAATGTCTTTCAACCCTGTCTTCTCCATTGTCCGGTCTGCCACATCCGGACCGGTCAGGGTCCTGGGTATGAAGCCGTACAGGGCAGGCACAACATTTGAATAGCGTTGTGGTCTGTCAAGTCTCAGGTATCCGGAGACCTTATCCATTTCATACTTGACTGTGTCAGTGGGGACCATCTCAACGTATGTCATCACGATCGCGGGGGCTGAGTTCCCGATATCGATCCCGTGCCAGGGATGTGACCTGTAGCGGCAGCATTCGTAATTTCCTTTTTTGCTCATTATGGTTTCAGGGGTAAGTTTTCAGCCGTTATTGAATTCCGAGGTAATTGCCAATGAGTTCCTGGTCCGTATCATTGAGAAGCGGGAGGCTTGGAAGCCTGAAGAGATTGTCTCCCGTTGCTCCGGTCACATTGCGTTCAGAGGTTCGTATAAAACTGTATCCATGTCGCCGGGCGCCTGCGATGATGTCCACATCACCGGCTCCGTCGCCGTAAGGAAGGGCAAGTGCCTCCACCCGGCCGTATATATGCCTTTCAATGAGCACCCTGGAACCTCCCAGTTCCTCATCGAGGTAAGCCTGGAACGCGTCACCTCCGCCAAGGGCAGCCTTCATATTCATCAGATACTGGTGTGACATTGTATGTGATCCGAAAGAAAATGGTCTGACTCCTCCGTCTCTTGTGTAGCTGCTCAACCGCTGAACCTCTTCCCAGGTAAGGAATGAATCCATATCAATCTTCGAAGCCCAGAGGAAGAAGGTTGCCTTCATCCTGTACCTCTTCAGCAGCGGGGCAACATATGTATACCAGGAATGATCGCCGTCATCAAATGTAATCACAGCGGCATGGGTTGTAAGCTTCATATCCCCGGAGACAACTGATTCCAGTTCATTGAAGTCGATCACCCTGATATTATTTTCCTGCAGGTACATAAGGTCCTTTTCGAAATCCTCCGCACTGCGTTCATAGAGGTTACCGGCCTCACCCTCGGAGATCCGGTGATACATGAGTATCACTACGCGGGGATTTTCTACGGGCTCAGGTTCAGGCAGCCTGGTGCACGCCCCTGTCAAAAGGGCCGCGATGAAAAAAACCGCTACATATCTAAGCATACAGATATTAACTCAATTTTTGCCTCCTGTCGGAGAATAACTTACAATATCAAACGTGATTAAAGCCCTTTTCGTACCCGGCCGTTCAGGCTAGCCTCTTTCGGACGCCAGTCTCCTCATTCCCTCGATCTCATCACGCAGCCTGGCTGCCTCGATGAAGTCGAGTGCAGCGGCAGCCTTCTCCATCGCCTTGCGGGTCTTGTCAATTGCCTTCTCAAGCTGCTCCCGTGACATGTATTTTACAACCGGGTCAGCTGCCACATCAACCTTCACTGGTCCGGTGTAGGCATGCAGCTCCACTCCCTTGTGACTGAGGCCCTTCAGCATGGTACCGCTCTTCTTGACAACCTGTTGCGGGGTTATTCCCATGTCCGAGTTGTATTTTAACTGCCTGGCCTGCCTTCTCCTGGTCTCGTTGATTGTCTCCTGCATTGATCCGGTAATACGGTCAGCATACATCACAACCAGGCCGTTTATATTCCTGGCAGCCCTTCCGGCCGTCTGTGTAAGCGCTCTTCCTGACCTGAGAAAACCCTCCTTGTCAGCATCGAGGATTGCCACAAGTGAAACCTCCGGCAGGTCAAGCCCTTCACGCAGAAGGTTCACACCCACAAGCACATCGAACACACCTGATCTGAGTTCCTCCAGAATCTCCACTCTCTCAATCGTCTCAACATCTGAGTGGATATACCTCGCCTTAATGTCAAACCTGGTCAGGTAATTATTTAGTTCCTCCGCCATTCTTTTAGTCATTGTCGTTACCAGCACTCTCTCGTTTCTGGCGGAGCGTTTTCTTATCTCCTCCATGAGATCGTCTACCTGGTTGCGGCTTGGCCGTACTTCCACCGGCGGATCGAGTAGCCCGGTAGGCCTTATCACCTGGTCAACAAATACACCTTCACTCTTTTCCATCTCATACTCGGCAGGAGTGGCACTCATATAAATAGTCTGGCCTGTAAGCGCCTCAAACTCCTCAAGTCTCAGCGGTCTGTTGTCAAGCGCTGACGGGAGGCGGAAACCATATTCCACCAGCGTCTGTTTGCGCGAGTGGTCACCACCGTACATTGCCCTTATCTGGGGAACGGTGACGTGACTTTCGTCGATGACCGTGATGAAATCCTTCGGGAAACAGTCGAGGAGGCAGAAGGGTCGGGTGCCAGGCGCCCTGCCGTCAAAATACCTGGAATAGTTTTCTATCCCGCTGCAATAACCCAGCTCTTTTATCATCTCCAGGTCATACTGAACCCTTTGTTCTATCCTTTTGGCTTCCTCCGGACGGCCCGTATCACGGAAATGTCTGGCCTGCAACACCATGTCATCCTGTATCAGTGTCACAGCAGAATTGATCCGGTCCCTGGTGGTGACAAAAAGGTTCGCCGGATAAATAACATATTCCTCAAGGTTTTCGCGGTGTTGACCGGAAAGAGGATCGAATGTGGAGACTTCCTCGATCTCATCTCCGAAGAAGACTATCCGCAAGGCGAGGTCGGCATATGCCGGAAAAACATCTACTGTATCACCCCTGACCCTGAAGGTTCCATGAGTGAATTCCAGTTCATTGCGCGCATAGAGGCTGTCAACCAGTTTCCGGAGCAGAAGTGTGCGGCTGATTTTAGCCCCTTTGATCACATGAACAGTATTTGAACGGAAATCATCCGGATTCCCGATACCGTAAATACACGAGACGGAAGAAACTACTATCACATCACGCCTTCCTGAAAGAAGCGACGAGGTGGCACTGAGCCGCAACTTTTCTATCTCGTCATTTATTGACAGATCTTTTTCAATGTAGGTATCAGTCACCGGAAGATAAGCCTCAGGCTGATAATAGTCGTAATATGACACAAAATATTCAACTGCATTTTCAGGGAAAAACTCCCTGAACTCTCCGTACAACTGGGCAGCGAGTGTCTTATTGTGACTAAGAACCAGCACAGGCCTGTTGAGCCTGGCAATCACATTCGCAATTGTGAAGGTTTTCCCTGACCCCGTGACCCCAAGCAGCGTCTGATAAGGCACCCCCTGCAGTAGCCCTTCGGTCAGCTGACGTATTGCCTCCGGCTGATCGCCGGCGGGTGTATAGTCTGATGTGAGCCTGAATTCCATTAACTGACGTCTGGGGTAGCAAAAATAGCAATTTAGGCAGGTATCACACATACCGGCCGGTGCTTTTTAGCAAACAACAATACATAGAGTTTACATAACCCGGCTTCAGCCATGTATTTCATGGAAGCTCAGGCAGGCTGTTTATTAGTTTTTTATATTTTTGTATTGTCATACATATTCAGCTGATGTGCCTGCCATACCGCACTGTGCTGCTCTGCTGCATCACATTCCTGCTCACCGGTCCAGTGACCCGGGTTTCAGGGCAGGGATACGTGCTTACCCATTACGGATCGGGCGACGGGCTCGGCCATGACGATGTAAGGACAATCGCCGTCGATAGCAGTGGCTTCATCTGGATGGCAACATGGGACGGGCTGACAAGGTATGACGGCACTGATTTCAAAACCTATTTCCATGATCCGGCAGACAGTACCACAATACCATATTTCTCTGTCAGCCAGGTTTTCGTAGACTGCAAGGACAACCTGTGGATCACAACAGACAACGGAATGCTGTCAGTCTTCAACCGTGCCACTGAAACTTTCAGCCGCATAAGCAGCATAGGAGGATATGCTGTCACTGACCTCGCATGCTTCAATTACAGTCCTGACGGATACCTGTGGTTCATTTTGGATAAGGGAGCGCTCAGGTATGAACCTTCATCGGAAGAGACTCTGTTCTATCCATGGAGAAATAAACCTGCGGACAGACTTATACTGAAATTTGCCCGAAACCGCCTCATGTTCGACAGCAACAATGAACCATGGCTCATCGGAACTGAAGCGGTAAAACTGGATATCGGCACTGACGGGTCAGATGGCCAAAGATACACTGAGGTAAAAAGTTTTAACACAATAGAGAGGCTTCCTGGTAGGATCGGGACTTTTTTCAATGCAGCAGGTTATTCGACAATGGTTGAAGACACCTCCGGAAACCTGTGGCTCGCCTCACTTTCAGGGTTATTCAGATATGACGAAGCCGGGAAATGTTTCATGGAGGTCGGAAGAGATTCAGGCAGAATAAGGTTTACCGGTGACCAGCCCGTGATATTTTACAACTATGACACAGGGCTTAACATCTGTTTCCCCGAAAAGGACTCTGTAATTATCGTTCCTGCTGATATATGCGGTCTGCCGACCACATACATGTTGCATGATCCCGGAATGCTGTGGTTTTCACGCCAGGGTCAGGGCGGAACACCGGCCGGTGTGGTCAAGATGGTTTTTACCCCTCATGAATTCAGGCATATAAATCCTCTCCCTACAAACTTCAATGAGCTGAATGTCTTTGGCCTGATAAAGGATGAGAACGATGCCCTGTGGATAGCTTCAAGAGACAGGAACTACCTCATCAGGATACCGCCAGGCAACGGCGTGCCGAAAAAAAAACTTATCCTCAATGAACAGGAAATCAAGGACCTGTGGCACGCCAGGTCTTTTCTGCCTGACACCGGAGCAATATGGATAGGGTACTATAACAACCTGCTCCTTCACTACGACCTTGAAACAGGAAAAACTGAAAAACATTACCCCGCAAGGGTTAACCATACAATGTGCTATGACAGGGACGGGAGCATACTGATTGCTGACGATGGAATTATCAGATACAATCCGGTCACAAGGCAGTCAACACGGTTATTGACATTACGGGATACTTCCTATATTTTTACTTTTTACAGGCAGGGGAATATCCTATGGGCCGGATGCAGCAACAGCTACCTGCTGGAATATAATCTCGATACAGGAGATCACAGTCTCATCAGACTGGCACAGGGAGTTACAAACTATGAGGCCGTCTGCGAGGGCGACAGCGGAGATCTGTGGATTGCCACCCTCGGTACAGGTGTCTGCCGTTATAACCATGTAACCGGTGAAAAGACTTTCTATACAACCTCATCAGGGCTCTCCAACAACACCACTTACAGTATTCTCCGTGACCCTGAAGGCAATATGTGGGTTTCAACCAACAAGGGACTGTCTGTTATAAATCCCGTCACAGGCCTCATAAGGTCATTCGGCGAAAATGACGGCCAGCCAATACGAGAGTTCAATTCAGACGCATCATGGATAACCGGAGATGGCAAATTTCTCTTTGGTGGTGTGGGCGGTGCAGTGGAGTTTGATCCCCTCGAGGTGCTTCATGGCACAAATGAGAATACAACACGGAAAATCATTATTAAGGAATTGGATGTATCGGGGCTTAGAAGGACTTTTGATAAGCCGGTTTATAAGGAAGACACTGTTTACCTTAAAAAAGGCGATGACAATTTCCATCTTTCCTTCGTACTGCCTGAATACCGGAATCCCTCAATCATCAGGTACAGGTACAGGCTCGGAGGTGAGGAAGCAAACTGGTATTATACGGATCACAACGACAGGAACATCAACTTCTCAAACCTTGCCCCGGACTGGTATACTCTTGATATTGAGGCCACTGATCTCAGCGGTTCATGGAGTAACAGCAAGACAATAACTATACGGATTAAGCCCTACTTCTATCAGACCACTCTTTTCCGGGTAACGCTGCCTCTGATTTTACTGACGCTTTTTTCCCTTATTGGCTGGACCATCCTCAAACAGATGAATCAGAGAGAACGCCAGAAACGTGACATGCTGCGCCAACAGGCTCTCAGGGCCCAGATGAACCCGCATTTTATATTCAATGCACTCAACTCAATCAACTACTTCATTTCCAATAACGACCGGCTTTCAGCCAACAGGTATATAGCTGACTTCTCAAAGCATATCCGCACTGTCCTGAACAACATGAATGAAGATTTTGTCAGGCTGAGTGTTGAGATTGATGCCATTGAGGACTACCTCAAGATTGAACACCTGAGGTTCGGCGACAAGTTTGACTACGATCTTATAATTGAAAAGGATGTAAGGACAGACAGCCTGAAGACTTCGCCCGGGCTGATCCAGCCATTCGTGGAGAATGCAATATGGCATGGTGTAATGGGAGTTACAGGACGCAAAGGGATGATACGGATCAGGTTCCATGGTAAAGGATCCGGCATTGCATGTGTAGTTGAGGATGACGGTGTCGGCAGAGCACGCTCCGAAGCCATGAAGGATAAATCCCTGCCGAGGAAATCAAGGGGGATCTCACTTGCATCGGAGAGATTGAAAATCATAAACAACATACTGCTGACTGATTGCCGGATAACCATTTCTGATCTATATCCTGACAGAACTGAAACAGGAACCAGGGTCGAAATCGATCTCCCGAGCGCTCCCTGAAAGGAAGAACACATAATATAACTGACCGAAAAAAAACTTTGAATACTCATGATAAGGGCTGTAATAATTGACGATGAAAAACTGGCAAGAGACGTAATTTCCAATTATCTGCAAGACTATTGTCAGGATGTCGAGGTTGTAGCGACGGCCTCCTCACTCAAGACAGCCTGGAGTGCCATTCAGAAAACATCACCTGACCTTGTCTTTCTTGACATTGAGATGCCAGACGGCAATGGCTTTGATCTGCTGAACATGTTTGAAAAAATTGATTTCAAGGTCATTTTTGTGACCGCTTATTCTGAGTATGCAATCAAAGCCTTCAGGTTCAGTGCAATCGATTACCTCCTTAAACCGGTTAAGATTGATGAGCTGATTGATGCGGTGGCCAGGGTAAGATCGACCAGTACCCCAGGAATCACAAGCGAAATCATCAGCTCACTGCTGAACAACATAAGAGGCAACTCACCCAGGCAGTCAACCCTTATAATTCCGAATATAAAGGGTTTTGAGGTTCTCAGGGTCACTGATATAATCATGTGCCAGGCTGATGGTTATTGCACCAATTTTCATCTTTCAGGCAACAGGAAGGTTGTCAGTTCCAGGAATCTCAAGCATTTTGACGGTTTGCTGGCGGATCAGAATTTTCTAAGGGTACATCATTCCTACCTTGTCAACCTTGACCATGTCACCGGGTATACAAGACAGGGTGAGATCCTTCTTTCTGAAGGGCTGAAGGCCTTCCTGGGTGATGCATACAAGAACGAATTCGTTAAAAAGTTTACCGGGAAATAGTATTCTGTTGGACCCGTTTGACAGTCTGTAGTGTCAACCTGATGTTCTGTCAGTTGAAGCTCTTCCGGACATACACCCGATTATCCTTTGAGCTATTTTTACAGTCAGATATGACGTTTCTGTATCCCACAGATGTCATATCAGTATGAAGCAGTTCTTCCCCCCAGATCCGCTTTGAACGCGGACACAAAATGAGCCCGATTCGCCGGGCTCATTTCTTTTAATGGTACGGCATCTTCCCCGGAAACCGGGATAAATTAAAAAAGAGATGCTGGTTGCATCTCCTTTTCCTGTTTACTTATTTCCGGGAATACTATCCCAGGTATCCTTTCAGAAGCTTGCTGCGGGACGTGTGACGCAGCCTCCGGATTGCCTTCTCCTTGATCTGTCTCACCCTTTCACGGGTTAGGCCGAACTTCTCCCCTATCTCCTCAAGAGTCATCTCCTGGCAGGCAATGCCAAAGAAATACCGTATTATATCCCTCTCGCGCTCGGTAAGTGTTGCAAGTGCACGGTCAATCTCCTTGGAGAGAGACTCATCAATAAGCATCTTGTCTGCTATAGGAGAGTCAACGTTTGTGAGTACGTCCAGAAGACTGTTGTCTTCACCTTCAACAAAAGGTGCATCAACTGATACATGCCGGCCTGATACCTTAAGAGTGTCAGTAACCTTTTCCTTCGGAAGGTCAAGCACTTCAGCAAGCTCCTCAGGTGACGGGATGCGCTCGTTCTCCTGCTCAAACCTGGCAAATGCCTTGTTGATCTTGTTCAGCGAGCCAACCTGGTTAAGCGGAAGACGTACTATCCTGGACTGCTCGGCGAGAGCCTGAAGGATAGATTGCCTGATCCACCATACAGCATATGATATGAACTTGAAACCCCTGGTTTCATCAAATTTTTCTGCAGCCTTGATAAGGCCGAGGT
>CAZOHL010000081.1:0-2777 GCA_964579645.1 uncultured Rikenella sp.
AGTATCATCTCCTCGAGGTGGGTGGTGCCATGATAGTTCCATTCAGGGATCTTTTCTTCATGTGTGAGTGAACAAATCCGTACCGAAGCATCCACCGCCGCCCTGTGAGCATATACTGCCGCCTCGATAAGTGAATTGGAGGCCAGCCTGTTTGCGCCGTGGAGACCGGTCGATGACACCTCTCCTATCGCATAGAGTCTGTCAATGGAACTCCTTCCGTTCCTGTCAACCCTCACACCGCCACAGGAATAGTGTGCAGCAGGAACAACCGGGATCATATCCCTTGTTATGTCTACGCCCTCTGTCAGGCATTTCTGATATATGTGCGGGAAATGTGACCTGAGCTCATCGGCATCAAGGTGGGTGCAGTCAAGCCATTCGAAGTCATCACCCTTCAGCTTCATCTCATTGTCGATAGCCCTGGCAACCACATCACGTGGTGCAAGGGAGCCCCTGGCATGATACTTGGGCATGAATTTTTCTCCGGCCCTGTTGCGCAACTCGGCGCCGAAGCCCCTGAGTGCCTCGGTGATCAGGAATGATGGTCTCTCCCTGGGATTGTACAATGAAGTGGGATGGAACTGAATGAATTCCATGTTTTCAAGCACACCGTTGGCCCTGTGTACCATGGCCACTCCGTCTCCTGTGGCTACCGGCGGATTTGTGGTTGTGAGATATATGTTGCCGCAGCCGCCTGTAGCAAGAACAGTAACCCCGGCAAGGAACGTCTTTACCTTGCTGGTTTCCAGGTCAGCCACATAGGCCCCGTAACACTCAATATTCTTCCAGTCCCTGGTCACATACTCGCCAAGGTTATGCTGTGTGAGCAGGTCAATTGCGAAATGATCTTCGTAAATAACGATATTCCCGTGTTCGCGCACCTTCTCAATAAGAACCTTTTCTATTGCAGCACCGGTAGAGTCCTTGTGGTGAAGAATCCTGTGCTCGGTGTGACCTCCCTCCATTGCCATATCAAGGGTGCCGTCAGGTTTCTTGTCGAAGTCGACCCCCATTTCTATCAGCTCCCTGATACGTTCCGGCGCTTCACTGACTACCATCCTCACAACCTCCTCGTTGCAGTATCCTGCTCCGGCAACCATTGTATCCCTGACATGCTTTTCAAAGTTATCAGGCTCATACATAACTGCAGCTATGCCTCCCTGGGCATAGTTTGTGCTGCAGTCATCCAGCTTTGCCTTGGTGATCACGCACACCTTTCCATGAGCTGCGGCCTTGAGAGCAAAGGAGAGCCCGGCTATCCCGGATCCGATCACCAGATAATCACACCTAATTTTCATACAGGCATTTTAAGAAACGAAACGTAAAGATACAAATTGATTTCAGACATGTAACCGGATTGTAAAACCGCGGATTTTAATATACTTTTGCCCGGTTATTATCACGAAGAACCTCAAAATCAGTATGGCTCAGGAAGATGTTTTTAGAAAACTCGTTGCCCACTGCAAGGAGTACGGATATGTATTTCCCTCAAGTGAAATCTATGATGGTCTTGGCGCTGTCTATGACTACGGTCAGTACGGCGTGGAACTTAAAAACAATATCAAAAAATACTGGTGGGACAGCATGGTTCTTCTGAACGAAAATATTGTCGGACTTGATTCCGCGATATTCATGCACCCGACAATATGGAAAGCCTCCGGCCATGTTGATGCATTCAATGATCCGCTGATTGACAACCGTGACAGCAAAAAGCGTTACCGCGCTGACGTGCTCATCGAGGAGCACCTCGACAAGTTCAGCGAAAAGATCGAAAAGGAAGTTGAAAAGGCAAGGGGAAGGTTCGGGGAGAAATTTGATGAGGCTCTTTACAGGTCAACAAATCCCCGCATTCTTGAGATTCGTGAAAAATATGATGCTCTGCACAAGAGATTTGTTGACGCTATGGCAGGTCCTGACCTGGCAGAGCTCAGGCAGATAATAATTGACAATGGCATTGTATGTCCGATATCCGGGACCTGCAACTGGACGGAGGTGAGGCAGTTTAACCTTATGTTTGCCACTGAGATAGGGTCGACATCTGACGGTGCCATGAAGATTTACCTGCGCCCTGAGACAGCACAGGGCATCTTTGTAAATTTCCTCAACGTACAGAAAACAGGCCGCATGAAGCTCCCATTCGGGATAGCCCAAATTGGCAAGGCCTTCCGGAATGAGATCGTTGCACGCCAGTTCATATTCCGCATGCGCGAGTTTGAACAGATGGAGATGCAGTTCTTCGTCAAACCCGGAACAGAGCTTGAGTGGTTCAGCCACTGGAAGGAAGCAAGGATGAAATGGCACCAGGCCCTTGGATTCGGAGAGAGCAACTACCGGTTCCATGACCATGATAAACTGGCACACTATGCAAACGCTGCAGCTGACATAGAATACAGGTTCCCGTTCGGATTCAAGGAGGTTGAAGGGATACACTCGCGCACTGATTTTGACCTTCGCCAGCACCAGCAGTTCAGCGGCAAGAAAATGCAGTACTTCGATCCTGAAAAGAATGAATCATATACACCTTATGTGATCGAAACCTCTATCGGGGTTGACCGCATGTTCCTGCAGGTGATCGCAGCCTCCTGGTTTGAAGAGGATCTCACAAAGGAGGATGGTACGCCTGACAGCAGGGTGGTGCTTCGTCTTCCTGCAGTGCTCGCACCTGTTAAGCTTGCGGTCATGCCTCTCGTCCGCAAGGATGGCCTGCCTGAGATTTCACGCAAGATCATCAATGACCTGAAGTTCGATTTCAACTGCCAGTATGATGAGAAGGATTC
>CAZOHL010000081.1:2787-14112 GCA_964579645.1 uncultured Rikenella sp.
GCATTGACAAAGGCGAGGATGCCCGCGGAGGCGAGCGCTATCGCCGTCAGGATGCAATAGGCACGCCGTATTGCATCACAATCGACTATCAGACCGTGCAGGATGAAACTGTAACAATCAGGTACCGTGACTCAATGCAGCAGGAGCGTGTGCCTGTTTCGCGGCTCAGGGCCATCATTGCTGACAAGGTCAGCATGCAGGAACAACTTAAAAAGCTCTGACATGAGAACCGGGCCGGCAAAGGTTCTGATAATTACCTATTACTGGCCGCCCAGCGGCGGGGCCGGCGTACAGCGCTGGCTCAAGTTCGCCAAATATCTCCCTTCGTCAGGATGGTTCCCCGTGGTGCTTACTGTAGACCCTGAGTATGCGGCATATCCGTTCAGAGACGAGTCCCTGTTCGGCGAGATCCCGGTAGACGTTGAGGTTCACCGGACAAAAGCAATTAACTTCTTCGCACTTTATAACAGGGATCAGACCAGGATTCCTCATGCCGGATTTGCATCGGGAAAGGATAAAGGGATCAAAAGCGTTGTCAGCCGGTTCATACGGGGAAACTTCTTTATCCCTGACCCCAGGAGGGGATGGAACAGGTTTGCATTCCGGAAGGCCTGCGAACTGATAAAATCACAAAATATCAGCCACATAATCACAACCAGCCCGCCTCACTCCACCCAGCTGATAGGCCTGAGACTGAAGCGCCGGTTCCCCGGGCTGAAATGGATTGCTGATCTGAGGGACCCCTGGACTGACATCTATTATTATGACATGTTCAGGCCCTCACTTCCGGCCAGGATGCTCGACAGGAATCTCGAGAAAAGAGTGCTTTCAGGAGCTGACAGGCTTATAACAGTCGGGCAGACATTGGCTTCTTCTTTCGCCGAAAAGGCTGTGAATGCAGCCGAAAAAACAGAGATACTTCCAAACGGTTTTGACGAAGAAGATTTCCAGGGAGTGGCACCATCGGTTCCTGAGAGATTCACAATAACATATGTCGGCACTCTCTCACCGGCTTATCCGGTCAGGGGATTCATTGAAGCCGTAAAGGATATCCGTATCGATGGCAAACCGGTTGCACTGCAGTTTGTCGGCACTGTTCCCGATGAGGTCAGGGCGCTTTTCCCGTCAGGTGACCAGGGAGATGGCCCACGGTTCATCAATTACTGCGAGCATCCTGACGCGATAAGGCATATGATGAGTTCCAGCCTGCTGCTTCTCATAATTCCTGATCACCGGTCAAACAGGTCAATTCTGACCGGGAAGATCTTCGAATACCTTGCCACGGAAAAACCAATCCTGCTGCTTGGACCTGAAGACGGCGATGCTGCAAGGCTCCTGACCCTCTGCGGATATCAGGGCATCTTCGGGTATGATAATGTCGAGGGAATCAGGGATTTCATCCTCAGGGTTGCCGGGGGAAAGACAGTGAAACGGAGCGGTCATCATCTCGAGTATTCGCGCAGGGCGCTGGCAGTAAAGCTGGGCAAAATCCTCGACATGCAGGCGGACTAATGTTTCCGCCTGAACCGGTCTAACAAAGATTCAGCGACTCCGTTAAGATCATCCGAAAGCTTCCAGAACCACACTCCTGCGGTAAATATTACTCCGACAATCAGGCTCCTGATCAGGATATCAGGTATGAGTGAAATCTCAGGCATTACATAACCTGCACCAAGAGCCACGGCAGCGACAAGTGTCATTTTAAGGTGAACTGTACTGTACGGCCAGAGACCAAATCTTTTCCCTGCCAGAACTATCCCCAGCATGCTGTAAATAATGTTCGAGGTCATTGTGGCAAGCGCTGCCCCGGTTATCCCGAAAAGAGGGATGAAGATGACGCTGGTTGTCACAAACAGGCCAATAAGTATGAACATCAGCCATGTCTGGTACCTGTAAAGGGAGGATGTACTCAGGACAGCCCCGTTGACTCCCCCGGAACCGCTCACAAGGTTGCCAAAGCCGATGAGAATAATCACCGCTGCACTCCCTGAATAAACATCCGGCAACAGGCGGAAAATATTGTCCATGTTGGCCAGAAGGCCGATGAAGAAAAGGAGCCCCATTGCATACTGGCTGATGCTGCTTCGGACATAGAGGTCATTGATGGTTTCCATGTCGTTCTTTTTCCACGACTCCGCCAGGAAAGGAATTGATATCTTGGTAACTGACCTGCCGGGAAGTGTTATAAGAACTGCAAAATACGAAGCGATTGAGTATATCCCCACTTCGGCTTCACCGAGATAAGTATTGATGAAAAGCTTGTCAAGCGTGGTCAGGGCCATTGTACTGATGCCTGTAAGTATCCCGAACAAAGACAGTATTATGATCTCGCGCTTCAGATCCGGGGTGATGAATCCGGGTTCCAGCCTGAGGGATATCTCCTTTCTGATCAGAAGGCTCAGGAAAATTATAATCATTGGTACGCCCTGCGATACAACGTACCAGAAAACGTAACTGTCAAAATCAATTATGCCTGCCCAGAATAAAAGGATCAGCGCCAGATTCAGCACTCTGAAAAGGAACTCTCTCAGAAAGGTGCCCAGCACAGCATCAAAAAGAACCTTGTTGTAGTTATCAAGCAGATTGAAAAGCAGTGTGACCAGCAGGAGAGCCGGGAGATACAGGGAGTATCTTGAGATCAGGGGTGAACGCTCAATGTTTGCCTGCTCAAAGTGAGGCCCGTAGAACTTCAGAAAAATCAGCGCGGCAATGAACCCTGCAAGAGTGATTACAACTGACAGCCCAAGGAATCCGTGATGCCTGCTGCCGCCGTTCCTGAAATAAGGAAAAAGTCTGTTGATGACGTTTGTGAACCCCAGGCTCGCAAACTGTGCCATTATCGTCGCAAATGAGAGGAGCAACTGAACGACGCCAATCTCACCTGCGGTAAATATTTTTGGGGAAAGGAGGATTATATTTATAAAGCCAAGCAAGGCTCCCAGGTAAGACCATGCGGTCCCGCGTATCGTCTGCCTCTGAACTATGCCCATGTTGCTTCGCCGTTCCGGCAAATGTAAAACAATATACTCATTTGAATTAAGGATCAGTTGGTGTATTTTTGTCAGATGATTCAAATCCGGGTACATGACCCATTAACACCCTGCAAATGAAACCGAGCATCTTCAAATCAGCACTGCCTCATATAATTGCTGTACTTCTGTTCACCCTGATCTCCTTCGCCTATTTCTTCCCGGTCCTGGAAGGAAAGAAGCTGAATGCCCATGATACAAAGGTGTTTCAGGGATCATCGAAGGAAATAAACGAATACCGCGACAAATACGGAAAGGAACCGCTGTGGACCAACTCGATGTTCAGCGGAATGCCTGCTTACATGATCTCGGTAAAATACCCGGGAAACCTTTTCAAACACCTCGATGATCTCCTGAAGGTGTTCAAAACGCCTGTTGCGGCCTTATTCCTGTCGATGCTCGGGTTTTATATAATGCTGCTGTTTTTCGGGGTCAACCCATGGCTGGCCATGGCCGGGTCTATTGCTTACGGCTTCTCATCGTTCCTGTTTGCCAGTCTTGCTGCCGGGCATAACACGAAAGTCTACGCCATGGCCTGGATGGCACCGGTCGTGGGTTCAGTGGTCTACTCCTTCAGGAAGAATGTGCTTGCAGGGGCCTCCCTTTTTGCCCTTTTCCTGGCTCTTCAGATAATGGCGAACCATTTCCAGATAACTTATTATACCGGTATCATTGTACTTGTTTTCGGAATCTTCGAGCTGGTCAATGCAATAAAAAACAGGATGATCCCATCCTTTCTGAAATCCCTTGGAGCACTTGTGGCGGCGGCACTTATTGCCTTCAGCGTCAATTTTGCATCTCTCTATTCCACCTGGGAATACAGCAAAGAATCCACCAGGGGTAAAAGTGAACTCACCAGTGCTGAAGGTACCAGTGAGAAAGGCCTCGATCCGGAATATATAACCCAGTGGAGCTATGGAATAGGTGAATCACTGACCTTTCTGATTCCAAACTTCAGGGGAGGTGCGACAGCGCCTTTCAACAGCGATTCCGAAACCGTAAAAGCGTTGAGAAAGAATAACATGGGGCAGGCGCAGGGGCAACTCTACAGGTATTGGGGCAAACAGCCGAATACAAGCGGCCCTGTGTATTTCGGGGCGGTGGTGCTTTTCCTCTTCGTGCTCGGCCTGATGCTGATCAAAGGCAGTGAGAAGTGGTGGATACTGACAGCTGTGCTGCTCTCACTGATGCTCTCATGGGGCAAGAACTTCATGCCTCTGACAACCCTGTTTATCGACTTTTTCCCGGGATATGACAAGTTCAGGGCTGTTTCAATGACGCTCGTCATGGCAGGTGTGCTGGTGCCTCTGATGGGTGTTCTGGCCCTCAAAGAGATTTCCGAAGGAACCATAAACAGGGAAAAAGCAGCCAGGTCAGTGCTTATTGCCGCCATGGTTACCGGTGGTCTTGCTTTCATTTTCTTCCTTGTACCCGGACTGGCAGGATCATTCCTTAGGCCAGATGAGAATGCACTTCCCGATTCTCTGGGATGGATCAGGGAGGCAATGGCAACGGACCGTAAGATGATGATCCGAACCGATGCCCTCAGATCTGCAGTCTTTATCTCAGGCGCAGCAGCCGTACTGTGGTTCTATCTTAAGAACAAGCTTAAACCAGCATACGCTCTTGCGGGTCTGACAATGCTCTTCCTCATCGATCAGGTACCGGTGGATACCAGGTTTCTCGGCAGTAACAATTTCGAGACAAAACGGATTTCTTCAGCTTCATTTTCACCTTCTGCTGCTGACAAAGCCATTCTTGCCGACGAGAGTGAATTCAGGGTGCTTAACCTGACAGTATCCGTCTTCAATGACGCTTCAACATCATATCACCATCATTCAATCGGAGGTTACAGCGGGGCCAAGATGAAGAGGTACCAGGAACTCATAGAGACCAGCCTTACAGATGACATCAACTCTCTGATCACTAATCTTAGAACTGCAACAACCATGGAGGAGGCAGAAGGCGTGATGGAACGCCTGGGCACTCTAAACATGCTTAACACCAGGTATATTATAATCGATCCCAACTCTTCTCCTCTTGTGAACAGGCATGCTGCCGGAAACGCATGGTTTGTAAAAAAGGTAACTCTTGCAGAGAACGCAGACGATGAACTGCAGGCAGTTAAAACTATCAACCCGAAGGACGAAGCTGTTGTTGACAGGAGGTTTGCCGGGTTGATTACAGTTGCCGAGTCTGCCGGGACTCCCGGCGATACGATTTTTCTGACTTCCTATGAGCCCAATCATCTGACATACAAGGCAGAACTGTCATCGGACAGAGTGGCAGTGTTTTCCGAAATTTTTTATAAATACGGATGGAAGGCCTATATTGATGACAAACCCACTGATCATTTCAGGGCTGATTATGTCCTCAGGGGAATGTCCGTTCCGGCCGGTAAACATACTATCAGTTTCAGATTCGATCCGGACTCATACCATACCGGCAACAGGGTTTCTCTTGCAGGGTCTGTGCTGCTCCTTGCTTTCCTTCTGTTTGCAGCGCTCCCGCTGCTGAAAAAGAGAGGCAGCAATGTCTGACAGCCGAACCTGCCCGGCATGCGGAAGCGCAGACTTTGCCGATCTGTTCCATGCTGCGGACCACCTTGTCACCGGCAGGCAGTATCTGATCAGGAAATGCAATGCATGCGGCATGGGGTGGACTGTCAATCCTCCTGCAGAAAGTGATGCAGGGTCATATTATGTGTCGGAGGAATATATTTCTCACACTGACAGGAAACAAAGCATTTCAGATTACCTGTACCACATTGCAAGGAGCTTCATGCTCGGCCGGAAGAAGAGGCTCGTGGCTTCGGTGACTGGAAAGAGCACCGGTCTGCTGGTTGACATCGGAAGCGGAACCGGGTATTTCGCTTCGTACATGAAGGAAAAAGGATGGCAGGTATCAGCGATAGAAATTAGCGAACCCGCCAGACAATACTCCCTGGCCAGGTTCGGATTAGTAGCCCTGACGCCTGGGGATATCAAAAGCCTCACCTCCGGATCAGCTGACTGCATGACGTTCTGGCATGTGCTTGAACACCTCTACGACCCTTCGGATTGGATGGCAGAGGCAGCAAGAATCCTTTCCGATTCCGGCAAATGCATCATTGCTCTGCCCAACTTTTCCTCAGCAGACGCAGAATGGTTCGGCCTGAGGTGGGCGGCCCTCGACGTGCCCAGACATCTATGGCATTTCACACCTGAGGCTTTCCGGAGTTTTGCCGGAAGTAACGGATTCGTATGTGAACAGGTCACTCCACTGCCGCTCGACCTGTTTTACATTTCGATACTTAGTTACAGGAACCAAGGAAGCTCCCTCGCACTGATAAGAGGCCTGCTTACGGGCGCCTTTCTTGCCGTCCGGAACCTCCTCAGTAGGGAGAAGTCGAGTTCTCTTGTATTTGTGCTTTCAAAGAGGGCCCGGGGCAATTAGTATCTGTCGAGCCACCGGTATTTCCTGGGCGTATCCCCGAACCTGGCTGCCACAATGAACTCATGTGACCCGTATGTTGACATCTGAATTGAATTCAGGGTAAAATCGAAGGAGTATCCGAAGAAAAGCCTGTCCCGGCGGACGCCCACATTGGCAATTATTGCACTGCCGGTTCTGAATGTAGCCCCTACCCACAGTTTGTTGTCATAAGAATAAGTGACGCCAATATCAGCCTGAGGCCTAATTTGCTCTGACATCTTGATCAGCAGAGATGGTTGAATCAGCGTTTTGTTGTCAGGCTCAAAGTCGTAGTTTCCGAAAAGGTAATATGTTCTCTGGATTTTAAGATCCCTGTATGCCTGGCTCCCTGCCTTGATGAACCCCTCCATCAGCTCCTGTGCAGAGAATCCTATTGCGAATTTTCTGTTCAGAAGATAAGCCCCGAAATTGAAGTCGGGAACAAAGATACCCTTCCTGAAATCAGTGTTAAGCCAGGGTTCATCAGGATCTTCGAACTGAATCTGTCTCTGGTCAATCTTGTAGTGATAGCCGGTAAAGGCGAGACCAAATGACAGTTGTGTGCCTCCCTGCAACCAGAGGTGGTATGCATATGAGGTGGAGAAGCCGGTTCTTCGGACCAGTCCGTTTATATCGGAAAAGACCGTTCCGCCAATCCCGACTTTGCCCTCAGTATGTGGTTTGAAAGTTTTCTTGTCAAAGAGATTCTGCCTGATGCTGTACTTCTGCTTCAACAGCCTCCCGTTAAAGCTGAGGGAGTATGTCTGTGGCGCTCCCTGGTAGCCTGTCCATTGCTGCCTTGTGGTCAGGTTAAGGCTTGTATAACCATCACTCCCGGCTACTGCGGGGTTGATGAGATACTTGTTGAACAGATACTGACTGTATACCGGCAGCTGTTGGGCGTCAGCCCCTGAAGCAATCATTATGGCAGCCAGTAAGATCAGTACTCTTTTCACCTTATGTTCTCCTTCACTTCTGTTCATTCTTTACCTGATAATGGTCACATGACCTACAATCGGTTTCTCTCCGTTATGGAGGTCAATAGCGTAGTGGTATGAATCCATCGGGAGTATCTTGCCGTTTGAGGCGCGGCCGTCCCATGGATCCGGATATCCCTTTTCAGATTTCCATACTATCTCTCCCCACCTGTTGAGAATGATGACTTCAGATTCACTGTAAAGTGATATCCTTGTGATGTTCCAGAACTCATTGATCCCATCGCCGTCAGGCGAGAAGGCGTTCGGAATACCAACACAGATGTCATTAGTCGGTTTAAGTAGCAGGGAATCTGTCATTACGCATCCGTTAAAGTCACGTGCCTCGACTGTATAAAGTCCCTGCACAAGGCTTACAGCCTCCTGGGTGGTCTGTCCGTCGCTCCACGTGAAGGTGTATGCACCCTCACCCCCGGTAACACCGGCGAAAATGCTTCCGTCATTGCTCTCAGGGCAGTATGGCGAGATCAGGCTGAAGTTGATCCGGAGCGAATCAGGCTCTGAAAGTGTCAGTGAGGTATCAGCAACGCAACCGTTGGCGTCAGTCATGATCACTTCATGATAACCAGCCCTCAGGTTTTCCCTTGACGCCCCGGAGAGTCCGTCTGACCAGATGTATGAAGGTGTGCCCGCCACATTCACCGCTGCTATATTGACCCTGCCGGTTGAAGCCCCGTAGCAGTTGATATTGAAGTTGCCGCCGTTGCTCAGGCCAATACTCAGCGTCATGCCAGGCTGCCCGGGCGAAACCAGTGTGAAGTCCTGTGTTACGGAACACAGATGCATGTCGGTGACAGTTACCGTGAAGGTTCCTTCCCTTAATGAATAGATAGAATCAGTGGTCGCCGTGAATCCTGCAGGTCCGCTCCATGAATAACTATACGGAGCTGTACCGGTCTGAGGTATGATCCGGAGCCAGCCGTCACTCCTCCCAAGGCAACTGACACTGAATCCGTTATAATCAGAGATGCGGGATTCGAGCGAGATGGCCTCAGGCAGTCTGAGAAGAGTATCCGCGACTATGATGCATCCATATGCGTCCGTGACAGTGATCGTATAGGTGCCTTCGGTCAGTGAGGTTATGTCCTCAACGGATGAGGTGAAGCCCGAGGGACCAGCCCATGAATATGAATAGGGAGTTTTCCCGCCGCTGACGGTTATGTCAATCGCACCGTCATTGTATCCCGGAGCATTTAAACATGTTATGTCAGACACTGCCAGGGACAGGCTTAAAGTGTCAGGCTCGGTAATTTCCACCGTCCTGGTGTTGACACATCCGTTTACATCGGTAACCTGCAGCATATAAATCCCTGCCTTGACTGTCAGGTCCTCCAGGCTGCTGCTCCACGACTGATCTCCAGATTTTGTCCACAGGTACGAATATGTTCCCGAACCGCTTCCACCTGTAACAGTGATGTCAATTGTACCGTCTCCGCCGTTGCAACCAATGTTGAATGCGTTATCAGGGGTATGTGATGTCAATACTGTAATGCTCAATGAATCAGGTTCATCCAGGATGTATGTATATTCCCGGTGACACAGGTTGCCGTCTGTGACTGTCAGTTGATAGGTTCCGGCACCGATTCCTGAAATTGATGCGTTGCCTGAAGCAAAACCATCCGGTCCGGTCCATGCGTAATTGTAAGCACCTGTTCCGCCGTCAAACTGCAGGTTGATAAATCCGTCACTGCCATCATAGCAAGATATCTCGTAATTACCATCATTGCTCAGTGAAACCTCTTCGCTGATAAGATCAATCCCGTCAGGTTCGGTCATCGTTTCGGTGAAAGTGAACTGGCAACCCCAACTGTCTGTAACTGTGAGAGTGTAAGTACCTGCCGGTATGTTTACAAGCAAACTGTCGGTTGAGCTGCCACTGATTACACCTCCGTTTGAGGCAGTCCACTGATATGTATATGGAGCTCTGCTGCTTACAAATACAGTATCAGTGCCTTCCATATAATAGCTATATATTTCGCTTACCCTGATGGTTCCGTCATTGTAGCTCTCGCAAGATATATTGTCGTCGGCATACATTGACTTTTCAAAGCTGGCAAAGGTGGCAGGTGCCTCGTATAGTGTCCTTGGCAGCTCCTCCCTGCAGCCGTTGGCGTCCACAACAGTCAGCATATATTCACCTGGTTTCAGGTTGTCAAGGGAGAAGAAAGTACCCTCGGGTGGCATCCATCCCTGGTACACAGTGTCAGTGCTGTTCCAGACGAGACTGTAGTAATACGGAGGTGCATGCCCTTCTGTCAGTGCAACAACCATCCTGGCATCTTCAGCGCCGGGACATGATATGAACTGACCAAAATAGAGTGACACTTCAATGCTTGGGGCCAGGAAGTTAAGCGCGGCGGAACCTGAGCACCCGAGACTGTCAGTTACCGTTGCAGTATAGAATCCCTGGCTGCACTCCTCAGCAATAAACATGTTGTATTCAGCAGCCTCCCAGTAGTCAGGGCCTGTCCAGGCCACCCAAAGAGAATCCAATCCGCGGGCAGTAATTACCTGCAATGCTCCGTCCTGTCCACCGTCACATGTTATCGAGTCAAGGATCTCAAGAGATTGAAGCGGATGTGCATGAACCTTTACTTCTGAAATTACAGGAGGTCCGTAAGGACAACCCGGACCGGTCACCTTGGGAGTAATCCGGAAGAACACCGACTGCATCGTGTCGCTCTCATTGGTGTACGGGAACTGCAGATGAGTGGCCGGGGCCACGCTGTTGAGAGGTGTTCGGTTGCCTGATACGACTGATGTTGAGGCAGTGGAAGTTATGGTGTAATTAAACTCATTTATTCCTGAACTCATAACTGTTGGCGACAGCAGTACAACGTCTGTAGTGCCTCCGTAACAGATGTGCGGAGCATTGTTCATCGGAGTGGCCCTTGGAGTCGGGTTAACCCATACCCTGACAGTATCCCTGATGCCATAACACTTCTGATTACCATTGACATCCAATGTTGCAGGCGTTACAACATATGTGACAATCCTGGCTGTGTCACCGGTATTGTTAAGCGCCTCTGTGATTATATCCGTAACAATCAAGCCGGTTCTGTCAGTGAATCCGGTAATCTCCGGGTAGTTGTTTATGGCCTCGACATTGAATTCAAGACCGCTGTATGCAGTTGTTACCGTAGAGAGCTGAATATTAACGCTCTCCCCGTTGCAGAGTTCGTTATCTGTCAACGTCAGGGCAACCCTGGCAGTGGGTTCGATGTGAACCCTGATTATAATCTCTATGCCGGCATTACAGGTCGGATCACCGGTTTTACCCTGTATGTAAGGCCTGAACCTGTAGGTTGCTGTCTGGGAACTGTTTGTGCTGTTTGTGAGCAGGTCAGTAATATTTATTATCTGGTTCTGACCGTCGGCAAGGGTACCGGTGAGTCCTGCCGGATAGTTGACATCAAGGTCATACATTACCTCTCCGCGCGAAACCACAAGTGAATCTATCGCAAACTCAACGGTCGAGCCATTGCAGAAGAGAGTATCGGGGACAATGACTGATATGCGCGGGACTGGCTGAACCCAGATTATCTGATCATGGCTGGTTACGTTTCCGCAGTCGTCTGTGAGAGTCCATGTTCTGGTAATGAAACCAACTACATCAACGGTACCCATATCAGCATCCGAGTCAGTATATACAGCGTCAAGCGAAGTGTCGCAATTGTCATCTTCTCCGGATGCATCACCTGTATTTGTGACTTCTCTGTCATATGCTCCTGTAATATCACGGCATATAGTAATATCTGCGGGTGGGGTGAACGTCGGAGGAGTAGTATCTACTATTGTGATTGTCTGGGTATAGACTGCACTGACGTTGCCGCAGTTATCCGTTACTG
>CAZOHL010000082.1:0-14040 GCA_964579645.1 uncultured Rikenella sp.
GACGGCTCACATATCACCACACTGATAATGACCTTCTTCTTCAGGCATATGAAGGAGCTGATTGAAAACGGGCATATATACATTGCCACACCGCCGCTCTATCTTGTCAGGAGAGGCAAAAGCGAGAAATACTGCTGGTCAGAGGAGGATCGTGATGCTGCCGTACGTGAACTGGGTCAGGGTAAGGAATCGGCTGTATCCGTGCAGAGGTACAAGGGTCTCGGGGAGATGAATGCTGAGCAGCTGTGGGAGACAACAATGAATCCGGAGACCAGAACTCTCCGACAGGTTACAATAGACAGCGCTGCAGAGGCAGACCACATCTTCTCAATGCTTATGGGTGACGATGTGCCGCCAAGGAGGGAGTTCATAGAGAAGCATGCGAAGTATGCCAATATTGATGCATAGGTAACAGGCAACAGGCAACAGGCAGTAGGCAGTAGTGTGGAGGGTTAGTCCGCAGGGCTTAAGGAATTGTAGACCAGAGACATGATTATTAATGTTCCCCGCAGGGGATAAAGCATTGCAGGACAATAATATGGCAATAGCATTGTCCCCTTCGGTCTTACATAATTGTATATGTCACAGAACGTCCAGCCATCCTTCAGAAAGAGTCTGAACCTGGTAGACTCGTCCTCATTGATCATCGGCTCGATGATAGGTTCAGGGATCTTTATTGTCAGCGCTGATATGTCACGCACCCTCGGTTCACCGGGATGGCTTCTGGTAGCCTGGCTCATAACAGGCTTCATGACGATTATGGGAGCCCTTAACTTCGGTGAGCTCGCTGCCATGATGCCGAAGGCGGGAGGTACTTACGTCTATCTGCGTGAGGCCTATAACCCGCTTACAGGATTTCTTTACGGCTGGACTCTCTTCATGGTTATCCAGACAGGTACAATTGCAGCGGTTGCGATGGCGTTCGGTAAATTCTTCGGGGTCATTGTTCCATGGATAAATGAAGGAAATATACTTCTGAACCTGGGGCCGGTAAAGTTCTCATCGGTGCATGTGATAGCCATCGGGTCACTGGCGTTGCTGACCTGGATCAACTCGAGGGGAATCAGAACGGGCAAGCACGTGCAGAATACCTTCACATTCACCAAGGTTATAATTCTGCTGCTTCTTCTGTTGGCAGGATTTATTTTTGCCGGGTCTGACGGGTTCAGGGCCAACTCGGAATACTTCTGGCAGGCAGCCTCGCTGGACAGGGCCACCGGTCTTGTTACTCCTGTCACCGGTGGAATGATCGTTGTCGCACTTGCAATGGCGATGGTTGGCTCACTCTTCACCTGTGATGCATGGACAAATGTGACATTCGCATCTGCAGAGGTTGTTGATCCCAGACGGACACTTCCCCGCAGCCTCTTCTGGGGAACCCTCATTGCTTTCACGCTGTTCTTTCTTACAAACATTGTTTACATAAAGGTGCTCCCGCTTCGCGGCATGCCTGACGGTGCGGGTGTTCTGGAGAGGGGAATTGCATTCGCCACGAATGATCGCCTTGGAACAGCAACCATTTCTTCAATATTCGGAGACTATGCGGCGATAGTAATGGCCGTTCTTATAGTAATATCGACTTTCGGGTGCAATAACGGGCTGATCCTTTCCGGAGCAAGGGTATATTATGCAATGGCAGAAGACAGGCTGTTTTTCAGGAATGCAGGAAAGCTTAACACCAGGGCCGTTCCCGGAAACGGTTTGTGGATCCAGTTTGCCTGGTCTTCACTGCTCTGCCTCTCGGGATCTTACTCCCAGCTTCTTGATTACGTGGTGTTTGCAGTGCTGCTCTTTTACGTTCTCACAATACTTGCAATATTTGTGCTCCGCTACAGGAGGCCGGGTGCCGAACGGCCATACAGAGCATTCGGATACCCGGTAATCCCGGCGCTTTATATCCTGATGGCAGCAACAATTATGATAATCCTTCTGATTTATAAACCTGCTTTCACATGGCCCGGGCTGATCATTGTACTGATCGGAATCCCGGTATACTTTATCTGGAAGCGATTTAACAAAACCGTTTAGCATGGAGATTTTTCAGACTGTATTTGACTGGTACATGGCCAACCTGAATTATTGGACCATATACCTGCTGATGACAATTGAGAGTTCGTTCATACCATTTCCGTCAGAGATAGTTGTTCCGTTTGCTGCCTGGAAGGCAGGTGAGGGGACCCTTTCGATGTGGGGAGTACTCCTTTCATCCACGGCAGGCGCCATGACCGGTGCAGTTATCAACTACTACCTTGCCATGTGGATCGGAAGGCCGTTGCTCTATCGCCTTGCTGACACAAAATGGGCACATCTACTGCTGATTACAAGGGAGAGCGTTGATAAAGCGGAGACTTATTTTGTGAAGCACGGAAAGGCATCGACCTTTATTGGCAGGCTGGTGCCGGCTGTCAGGCAGCTGATCTCACTTCCGGCAGGCCTCGCGAAGATGAAGATCGGTCATTTCCTGCTTTATACCTTTCTCGGGGCAACTCTTTGGAACGTGATACTCGCCCTGATAGGATATTTCGCCTATGACAAACGCGAACATATCCTGCCATATATTGACTGGATCATGTACGCCGTGGGTGCCATTTTCGTGTTGTGGCTATCATGGAAGGGATTCCAGATGTACAGGAACAGAAAGAAGTCTTCTACTCTGTAAGTTCGCCGGCAAGGAGCCGGAGTCCTATCTCGGAGATTTTTGCCTGGTAAAGGGCTGTCAGCCTTCTGTTTATGGCGTTAAGATAGTTATTCTGGTACTCCCTGAATTCCAGCCCTGACAGCGAACCAAGACGGTACCGTTCCATGGCAATCTCAAGTGAGGCACGCGCCACTTCGGCACTCTGAGTTTCAAAGTTGGTTACAATGATATTGTTCCGGTAGGTATTGTATAGCAGGTCAAGTTCTCCGAGTATCTCATTTTCAATGTCAAGGTATGCCAGCCTGCTGCTTTCGGCCTCAATCTTCGCATTTGCCATCCTGCGGTTGACCTCGAGCCCGGAAAAGATGTTCCATGCCAGGTTGAATCCCCAGTTCAGCCCGTTTGTCTGGTTGTATGAGGAAGCCTGCCAGGGGAACTCGTTGCGGGTAAGGTTGTACCCTGTGCTGAAATTGACTGTGGGATAGCGGTCGGCGCGTACAGATTCAATATCGTATTGCGACAGTCTCTCCCCCTGGCGCGCAAGGATCAGCTGATTGTTGAAGCTGAGTGTACGTTCGCGAAGCGAATCGATATCGATCTCAGGAGCCAGTATGATTGTGTCGTTGATATTGAAGTTTATCTCATGTCCTGCGTTGAGCAGGTTGGTCATCCGGATATAGGCGCTTATGACAGTCTCCTGCTGGGAGAGAACAGCTGAGCTGTCTGCATTCAGGTCTATTCTTGCCTGCTGAAGGTCGAGCCCCGAGATGACTCCCAGGAGATATTTTTCCTCGGCGTTCTCATATCTTGCCCTGGACAGACCCAGTGATGTGAGGGCTGACTGCATCCTCTTCTGCTGCACGATAATATTGTAGTATTCCGAGCAGACCCGCATTATGAGATTCTCAACATTGATCTTCACTCTCTGGCTGCTCATGGCCAGAAGCTCCTTCTGCCTGCTGTAATCGGTGAACATGCCAAAGCCGTCAAAAAGCCTCCAGTTAAGCGCCAGTCCTGCCGTGAAAAGGTTGGTTCTGGACTTTTCTTCACCGGCTGATGATGACTCAGTATTGTTTGTGGTCTGTGATTGCCTTCCTGTTCCTGTCAGGGTGGGGAGGAAGGGACTGAGGGAGACGTTGTTGTCTGCGACAGCTTCGTCGTTTCTGCTGATCTTGAGAGAGTAGTTGTTTTCCAGTGCCACCGAAATGGCCTGATCGAGGCTCATTGACCTCTGTGCTCCGGCTGCAAGAGGCAGCAGGAGGATTAATATCATTATGTTAAGCCTGAGTCTGCTCATGTGTAGGGTTTTCTGCTTTTTTCTTGCCTGCCAGGTAGCTGTAAACGGAAGGGACCACGAACAGGGTAAGGAATGTTGCAAAGAACATCCCGCCCACAACGGTAACGCCCATTGTAACGCGGCTTTCCGAGCCTGCGCCGGTGGCAAGTGCCAGGGGCAGGATGCCAAGTATTGTAGTAAGACTTGTCATGAGTATAGGGCGGAATCGTGCAACCGATGCCTCGCGTACTGCATCCATCACGTTCAGCCCAGCCTGCTGCCTCTGGTTTGCAAATTCTACAATCAGAATCCCGTTCTTGGCGACCATCCCGATCAGCATGATCAGCCCTATCTGGCTGAATATGTTTAGCGTCTGACCAAAAATCACCATAGTAAACAGGGCGCCGATGAGGGCAAGGGGCACGGTCACCAGTATAATTATCGGGTCACGGAAGCTTTCGAACTGGGCTGACAGCACCAGGTAGATCAGCACAAGTGCCAGCACGAAGGCAAAAAGAAGGCTGGACGTGCTTTCAACGAAGTCCTTTGAGTCACCTGACAGGGTGGTGCTGAAATTCTCATCAAGGACCTTGTCCGCTATCCTGTCCATTTCTTCGATGCCTTCGCCGAGAGTGTACCTGCCTGCCAGTCCGGCCGAAACGGTTGCCGACACGAACCTGTTATAACGGTACAACTGCGGCGGCAGACTGTTCTCCCTTATCTCCACGATGTTGTCAAGCTGAATAAGCTGTCCCTTGTCGCTTCTTACATAGGTGCTTGTTAGGTCGAAGGGGTCATTGCGTTTTGACTTGTCAAACTGGCTGAATATCTGGTATTGTTTCCCGTCAAGGATGTAATAGCCGATCCGCTGCTCGCTCATTGTCAGCTGAAGCGTCTGGGCGATGCTCTGCACGTTGACACCCATCATTGATGCTTTCTCCCTGTTAATCAATACAGTAAGCTCCGGTTTTGTAAATTTGAGGTTCACGTCAGAGGCTGAAAAATAGGGGCTCTCGGAAGTCATGGCAAGAAAATCCGGGATAACTCTTTTAAGGTCATTAAGGTTCTTGGCCTGGATGACATACTGCACAGGCAATCCGCCACGGCGTGCACCGAATGTCTGTTGCTGTGACACTATTGTTTGTGCGCCGGTATATTGTCTCAGCACAGGTGAAAGGGCAGCCGCAATTTCCTGTTGTGAACGTTCGCGGTCTTCCTGGTCAACAAGCCTGACCCTCATGTTGGCAGAATTGACACTTCCCATGCCAACCATCATCATTATATTGTCACTTTCCGGTACCTGTTCCTTTACGACCGGGGCAATCTGATCCATGTATGCGCTCATGTATTCATATGAAGCACCTTCAGTGGCCCTGGCGCTGATGTTCACGTATCCGCGGTCCTCAAGGGGCGCCATTTCTGAGGGAAGAAGTGTCCACATCCAGGCAATGAGCCCTCCTGCCACTACAATTATAATAAAAGCCCAGTACCTCACCTTCAGGAATGAGGTGATGGCTTTTCTGTAGATATTTATCATTCCTGAAAAGAAGGGTTCAGTGGCGCGATAAAATCGTCCCTCCATCGCATTATGCCTGAGTACCCGTGACGAGATCATGGGCGTAAGCGAGAGGGCCAGGAATGCCGAGATGATCACGGCTCCGACTATCACGAGGCTGAACTCCCTGAAGAGCCTGCCGGTGACTCCCTGGAGGAAAACTATCGGGAAGAAGACCGAAACCAGGGCAATAGTTGTTGCAATGATTGCGAAATATATTTCCTTCGATCCTTTCAGCGCCGCATCCATTGGGGTCATACCGTGTTCTACCTTGGTGTATATGTTTTCCACAACCACAATGGCGTCATCAACAACCAGTCCGATTGAAAGAACTATTGCGAAAAGGGTCAGGATATTGATAGTGAAACCGGCAATGTACATAACGAAGAAGGCGCCTATCAGGGCCACCGGGATGGCAACTACCGGGATGAGTGTTGTTCTCCAGTTCCGGAGGAAGAGGAAGATTACAAGCACCACAAGGAGGAAGGCGACGAAGATAGTATTCTTGACTTCCTTGATTGATTCCCTGATATAGAGTGTGTTGTCAAAAAGCACCTCCATGCTGATATCTTCGGGCAGGTCTTTTTCCAGCTGCTTGAGCAGTATCTGGGCGTTGTCAACAATATCGATATAGTTGGCTCCCGGCTGGGGTACCAGCACCACGTTTACCGAGGGTTTGCCATTGCTCAGCAGGTGTGAGCGGATGTTCTCAGCATCAATCTCTGCAGTACCGATGTCACTGAATTTAACTACCCTGTCGCCATTCTTTGTAATGATCAGGTCATTGAATTCATCTACGGTTCTCAGTCTTCCAAGGGTCCTGATTGTAAGCTCCGTGTTGTCACCCTCGATCCTGCCTGAAGGAAGTTCCACATTCTCTCTTGTTACTGCATTGCGTACATCCAGCGGGGTCAGCCCGTACGCTGCCAGCCTGGCAGGATCCATCTTCATCCTGATGGCAAGTTTCTTTGATCCCCATACGCTCACCGCACTCACGCCGGAGATTGTCTGCAGTCTCTCCCTGAAGTTGAGCTCGGCATACTGGCTGACATCAATTATGCTCCTTGTATCACTCCTGAGAGTCACCGCGAATATTGGCTGGGCATCAGCGTCTGCCTTTTGCACTACCGGAGGGTCAACATCCTGAGGTAAACGGCGCATGGCGCCGGAGACCTTGTCACGGACGTCGTTCACTGCCGTTTCCATGTCTACCTCGAGTTTGAACTCGACTGTTATGCGCGACGATCCGTCACTGCTGGAGCTCGATATGGAGCGTATCCCCTGGACACTGTTGATTGCAGACTCGAGGGGTTCGGTGATCTGTGTCTCGATGACGTCTGAGTTGGCCCCCGGAAAGGAGGTGGAGACGGTTACAATTGCCGGGTCGACGCTGGGGTAGTCTCTGACACCCAGGAAAGTATAGCCGATGCCACCCATTATAAGGATGACGAGTGCCATCACTGTGGCAAGTACCGGCCTCTGTATGCTTAATGAGGAAAGACTCATTTGGGTCTGGTGTTTTTATAAAATTGCATGTTCACCGGCTCATTCTGTAATATTTACCCTGACAGACATGTTCTGCCTGAGCTGCATCAGGCCGGTGGTAAGTACCGTATCGCCTGCTGACAGCCCCGAAAGAACCTCAATTATCGAAGCGGTTCTTGTCCCGGTAACCACCGGGATCAGGTCAGCCCTGCCGTTGCGCACCACCCAGAGCTTCTTTTCATTCATTTCAGGAACTATTGCCTCGGTAGGTACCTGGAGGGCATTAGTCTTCTCATCAGTGATCAGGGTAAGAGAAGCATACATCCCGGGCACGAGTTTTCCGGCACGGTTGTCGAACCGCGCCCTCAGTCCTATGTTTCGGGTAGGCACATCAATACGGTAGTCGACAGCATATACAGTTGCAAAAAATTCATCAGGATACCCCTCGGTCTCAAAAGAGATTTTTTTGCCCATAAGGTCCTCAGAGACATATTTTTCCGATATGGCGAATTCGAGCTTCAGGAATGACTGGTCAACGAGATGGGCAATCTTGACCTGGGGTGTCACATATGTGCCTTCACTGACATACCGGAATCCGATAATCCCGTCAAATGGGGCACGAACCTCAGTTTCGGCAATCCTGACCTTCAGCAGGTTTATATCTGCCAGGATTACGTTGTAGTCTGTCTGGAGCTGGTCAAATGCTTCGCGGCTTACAGCATCCTTGGAAAGAAGCACTCTCTGGCGCTCCAGCTTTTCCGAGAGCATCTTTTCCTGGATCTCGGAGCGGCGCAGCTGAGCCTGCAGGTCATCATCATAGATTTTCACTAGGAGGTCTCCCTTCCTGACCTTGCTTCCTTCCCGGAAGTACACGGCAGTCACTTTCCCTGACACTTTGCTGACTATATCAACCTCCTCGTTTGCCAGCAATGAACCTGCTGACCTGATCCCGTTGGTAAGATATGATGGCCTGGCTATTGTGCCTGTAACGGGCAGCTGTCCCTGGCCGCCCTGGCGCTGACCCTGCTGTCCGCCCTGTCCCTGTGCCTGTCCCTGCTGTCCGCCCTGACCTTGTACCTGTCCCTGTTGTCCGCCCGGGCGCTGTCCCTGCTGATTGCCGGTACCCATCCCCGGAGCCTGCTCCTGGACAACTGCTGCGCTAGTGTTCTTCTTCAGATCACGGTTACCCCAGAGACCAATCCGGGGGCCAGCAAACCATAGCAGCAATACTAAAGGTATGCTGGTCCACAGAGCTATTTTGGTTCCTTTTTTCATTAATGTTATTGTATATTCAGTTTCCTTGCCCGCAAAATAAGGGGGTTTCTCCAAACCATTATGTTAAAGTATATTAAAACAAACAGCGGGTTAGATAATCAGCATGCTGTTTCCCTGGGGAGGTACCTCAGTATTTTATCATTATCTCCCTGACCACCCTCTCCATGTTATCGGTTATTTTCCTCGACGGTACTGTAAAACCGTTGGCAAATGTGGTAAAGGCAATCCTTCTTCCGCTGTTGGTCGTGAAGTAACCGGCAAACGACTTTGCACTCGTGATTGTGCCGGTTTTGGCCACAACTCTCCCTTTAAACATCTCATCACGGAAATAGTTCTTCATTGTTCCTGAGACCGCACCCATCGGGAGTGATGAAATAAAGTCATCAGCAACGGCGCTGTTATTCATGTGTACAAGCAACCTGACGGTCATCAGGGCGCTGATGTTATTATTGGATGACAGGCCTGACCCGTCGAGGATCACCGCTTCATATGGTTCACATCCTATTGAATCGAGGAATTGTCTGATTACAGCAGATCCGGCGCTGAAAGTGCCTTCGCCGAGTATTTCATATCCCAGATGTTTGCGTAGGGCTTCTGCATACATGTTGACACTTTCATGGTTGGTGATCTTCACTATCTCGGCGAGGGGTGGTGAGAATGTCACGGCCACGCTGATACAATTTTTGCCTTCAACAGAGACGCGTTCAGTTCCTGGTTTGTCATCCACATCTATGCCGGCTTCCCGCATTGCGGTATCAAGCTTTCTGACCAGCGCCATGGGCGGATCAGGGATCGAAGCCCTGAGCGTGAAACTGCTGTCAGCCGGTACGCTTCCTGTTACCCATGCCATTGAGGAATAGGGGGCATTATATACATATCCCCGGTCTGTGCTGCCTGCAGAGAGAAGATAGCTGGTGAGGCTTACATCCCTGCCGTAATCCTCCACGGAATCAATCAGGGCCGGCTCGCCCTCAGCCCTGCCTGTTATGTATATTTTGTATTCGTTGTTATTTATATTGATATCATAGACCCCTGCACCATAGTACTGTCCCAGGTCACCCCACGCCCATCCTGACGGAGCGGGGTTGAAATCATATATTGATTCTGCAGCTGCCACGTGTCCCCTTACGCGCTTCACTCCGGCAGTTTTAAGTGCACTGACCCACCCGGCGGTCAGGTTGCCGTAATGTTCCGCAAAATACTCCGATCCGAGTGCAGGGTCACCTCCTCCGATTATCACCACATCACCGTCGAGAATCCCCTTTTTGCTGTTAAGTTCCCCTACAAGGCATAGGATTGTGGAGTAACGGTAGCATGGCCCGAGAAGGGAGAGGGCCACGGAGGTGGGATAAAGCTTCATGACTGAGGCGGAAGCAAGATTGCGGTCAGCATCATAGCTGTATATTATCTCACCCGTCACGGCATCGGCGAAGCAGAAGGAATAAGATGTCCCTGTTAGTGTTGTGTCGGCAAGGATTGAGTCCATTACCTGTTCCTGTGCACGGAGGTGCAGTGTTGATGCCAGGGCAATGATGAGGAGTGTCAGTAATCTGGTTCTCATTTCGGTTTGTTTTGTTCAAGAGTTGAAAGCAGGCCGCAGGCTGCGTTTATGTCCTGACCACGGCTTGCACGGATTGTTGTTATGATGCCCTTTGCATTGAGGCTGTCACGGAAAGCCTCCATCCCGTACTGGTCAGGGCTGGTGAATTCCGAGCCGGGAATATCATGGAAACGTATCAGGTTGATGCGGCAGCGGATCCCGTTGAGTATCCTGGCCAGCTCCTTAACATGTGCCGGAGTGTCATTAAGTCCCTTGAATACAATATATTCAAATGATACTCTTCTCTGTTTTCCGAAGTCGAAACCCCTGATAGTGTCAAGAACTTCTTTTACCGGGTGGGCTTTCTGTGCCGGCATCAATGACTGCCTTTCGCTGTCAAAGGGTGAGTGAAGGCTTACAGCAAGGTGGCACCTGCTCTTGCTGAGAAACGCCTCTATTTTTCCCGTAATGCCAATCGTGCTGACGGTTATCCTGGAAGGGCTCCATCCGTAGCCCCAGTCAGAGGTCAGTATCTCAAGGCTTCGGAGCACTTCCTCCAGGTTGTCAAGGGGTTCACCCATCCCCATGAATACAATATTTGTAAGGGAAGCATGTTCCGGCAAACTGCGAAATTGGTTAAGTATTTCGTTTACTGTCAGATTGCCCTGGAAACCCTGCCGTGCCGTCATGCAGAAACGGCAACCCATCCGGCAGCCCGACTGCACAGAGAGGCAGATTGTAGCCCGGTCGCGATCAGGAATATAGGCGGTCTCGATGAACCGGCCTTCGCTTACGCGGAAGAGATATTTCTTTGTGCCGTCACTGGCAGATGACTCTGATACCGGCGGATTAAGACCCGTCTCATAATCTTTCTCCAGTATACCGCGCGCTGCCAGGGAGAGGTCAGTCATCCCGTTGATTGCAGGCGCTCCCCTGCGATAGAGCCATCCCGCTATCTGCTTCGCCGCATACGGCGGCAGAGAGGCATCTCTGGCAACCTCTGACAGCTCATTGAGAGTCAGTCCGAATAGTTTCTTTTTTTCCATCAGAAACGGTAGCCTGCCCGGTCAAGGTCACGTATGCTCCTGAAGGGCTTCGGTGGTTTCAGCTCGGCGTTCAGAAAATTGTAAATGTCAAGCCTTATCTTCCTCGCCTCACGGTAGTCCATCCTGTCAAAAGAGTGTCCGCCGGGCATGTTTTCAAAGATTTTGTAGCTGAAATTCTGTTTGCCGGCAGCCTTGAGCGATTTTATCAGATGTTCCACTTCGAGGACATTTACATCCTCATCATTCGTGTTGGTATGGATTAGAAGCGGGGTGTTGCGGTAACGATCGACCTGCCAGGCAGGTGAACGCCTCCGGTATTCTGCCACGTTTTCGTCGGCTGTCTTGCCTATGTGGTAGGATGCCGAGTACAGATCACGGTATTCATCGTCCTTGTATCCCATCCGGGCGACCACGTCACTGACAGGCACGCCGGCAAAGCATGCCTTGTATGCCTCAGGGTGGTCAAAGATGCAGAAGAGACCTATCAGGCCCCCGTGACTCCAGCCAATGATACCGACTCTCTCCTTGTCGATAAATTCATAATTCTCGAGCATGTACCTGCGGCTGGCATCAACATCCTCAACCTCCAGTCCGCCATAGTCTATTCTGCGATACATCGCGGCGCCGTACCCTGTGGAGCCCCTGTATTCGGCAGCGACGACTACATACCCTTGCGATACCATCTCACGGATCATGTGCGTATGGTAGGTGGTGAAGTTTGCATGCACTCCTCCATGGGGAAGGACGAGAAGCGGGTATTTGGAGGAAGGATTTAAGTCGCGCGGAATGAAGACATAGCTCCAGAACTTGAGAGGATTGCCGGCTCCCTGTCCGGTCGGGTTGCTTTCCTTTGCCGGTGGCGGCCCGGTTATGTAAATCTTGTCAATGAACGCAACGTCACCCACACGGTCATACCAAAGCAGGTCATCGATGTTTTTTTCTATCACATCAAGCCGGTGATCCAGGGCATCGAAATTTCTGTTCACCTCATTGATTGCATTCATCAGCTCTGTGTTTCCGGGCTGTGCCTGAAGGATTCCACCCAGGCAGAGAAGTGTAACCGGAACCAGAATGGGCTTAAGAATGAGCCTTTTCATATCATTTGGTTTATTTGATTTCCTTTTCTCCGCTGAAGACGAAGGTGGCAGGTCCGGTCAGGAAGATGTCCCTGGCCCTTTCTCCGGTAAGATTGAATCTCACTGACACAATCCCTCCCCTTGCCTGTACCTCTGTTGGCGTTGTGACAATTTTTCCGGTGTAAACTGCCGCAATGGCAGATGCAGTTATCCCTGTGCCGCAGGCGAGGGTTTCATCTTCCACTCCCCGTTCGTAGGTGCGGACCCTAAGCCTTCCGTCCTTAATGCTTACGAGGTTGACATTCACCCCATCGGGGGCATAGGCGGGTGACCAGCGCAGCGCTCTGCCGAAGGAGACCATGTCAGCTGAGGAGTTGTCATCGGTAAATACCACCAGGTGAGGCACACCGGTATTGATAAGGATTCCGTCCGGAGTCTGTCTGATACCGTTTACATCACATATGGATATCTCTGTCAATCCGTCACCTGCGGGTCTGGCTGTGTGAGGTCCGTCACCTGCCATGAAAGTGATGTCCCTGAAGCCGGTGATATGTCTCATTACGAAATGGGACGAGCACCTGGCTCCGTTTCCGCACATTGCCCCCGGCGATCCGTCAGCATTGAAATAGAGCATTCTGAAATCATACCCCTCGCATTCTTCGATAAGCATCAGGCCGTCTGCTCCGATTCCGAAATGTCTGTCACATAATAGCCTGATAATCAATGCGTCATCATGAGCAATAATGGAAGGGCTGTTTTTTACAATTATGAAGTCATTGCCTGCTCCCTCATATTTGTTAAAGACCATTTTCATTCCGTTAAATTGAAGTTAATTATCTTGTTAAGAATCGGTAAGTCTGTTAAAAAAGCGAAAATTTGTAAAACAATTTGTGTCTGGAAGGGTTGTAAAGATATTAATCTTTTGGGCAGGCACGCTATTTGTTCAATTCAGTCAGTTCAAAGAAAGGTATAACAAGAAAATATAAAAGCAATGAAAGGGAAAGGATTAATTACAACGTTGCTGGTCGCTCTTTTCGGGGCGCTGGCAGGGCTGTTCATCTACACCAGGTTTCTTGACAGGGATAAGCTGGTTATTGGCACTGAAAAGGAGCGGCAGATGATTGAGGAGAATGCAAGGTACACTTCTATGCTGCCGCAGTCAGGCGTAAATGATTTCACGTTTGCTGCAGAACAGACTGTTCATGCTGTGGTTCATGTAAAGACCAGGGCAACAGTCAGTTCTTCATATTCAAATCCGCTTTATGAGTTTTTTTACGGACCTGGCTCAAGCCAGCCAAGGGTGGTGCGTGGATTCGGCTCAGGAGTCATAGTGACCCAGGACGGGTACATTGTTACAAACAATCATGTCATCGAGGAGGCAGACGAGGTTGATGTGACTCTGAATGACAAGCGCACTTTTCCTGCCGAGGTGGTTGGCCGTGATCCCAGCACTGATATAGCGGTGCTTAAGGTAAAGGCCACCAATCTGCCTTATATCAGATTTGGGAATTCAGATGCAATACGTCTTGGAGAATGGGTGCTGGCAGTCGGAAATCCGTTCAATCTGACTTCGACTGTTACAGCGGGGATAGTCAGCGCAAAGGGAAGGAGTCTCGGTCTGCTTGACAACCAGTACAGGATTGAGTCGTTCATCCAGACTGACGCGGCCCTTAACCAGGGAAACAGCGGAGGAGCACTTGTAAACGTTCAGGGGGAACTGATCGGGATTACAACTGCAATTATTTCGCCAAGCGGAGCCTATGCAGGCAACTCTTTCGCTGTTCCGACGTCTATTGTAAAGAAGGTTTACGAAGATATCAGGGAGTACGGGGAGGTGCAGCGCGGACTTATGGGTGTAAATATTACCGATGTCACTGCTGAGCTTGCTGAAGAGGAAAACCTGAAGGAGATAAAGGGGGTTTATCTGACCGGAGTGACGGAAGACGGTGCGGCTAAGGCAGCCGGGCTGGCTGAGAAGGATGTGATCATCGCAATCAACGGTGAGACGGTCGAAACCACTGCGGATCTTCAGGAGAAAGTGAGCCGTTACAGACCTGGTGACAGGCTTGAGGTGACCTATCTCAGAAAGGGTAAACAGGATAAAAAGAGTGTTGTTCTCCGCAATATTGAGGGCGGAACCGGCGTTGTA
>CAZOHL010000083.1:0-13989 GCA_964579645.1 uncultured Rikenella sp.
CTGCTGATGAAAAACATGTCATAGCGTGATTATGGAAACATTCAGATTTGCACAGCCTGACATGCTTTACCTGCTCCTCCTGGTACCGTTGCTGATCATTATATGGATCATAGGCAACAGGAACCGGAGGCTGGCAAGGGAACGCTTCGGCGACGCCCCGATGCTGGAAAGGCTCTCACCGGATTATTCGCCTGCAAGAATGGCGGTTAAATTCATCATCAGGCTTCTTGCATTCATCATGGCCGTGCTCACAGTTGCACGACCGCAGTTCGGCTCGCGGCTTGAAGAGGTGAAGCGGGAAGGAGTTGAAGTGGTAATAGCCCTTGATGTAAGCAACTCCATGCTGGCTTCAGATATTACCCCGTCACGGCTTGAACGGGCCAGGCAGGCCATCACCCAGCTCGTTGACCAGTTGAGGGAAGACAGGATCGGGCTCATCCTCTTCGCCGGCGATGCCTACACTCAGATACCGGTCACAAATGACTATCTCTCGGCCAAGATGTTTCTGTCAACAGCCGGACCTGACGCAGTATCCAAACAGGGTACTGCAATAGGTACAGCCATTGACCTGGGAATCAGGTCATTTACCCCCGAAAGCGACAAAAGCAGGGCGCTGATAATCATAACCGATGGTGAAAACCATGAGGATGATGCGGTCGAAAAGGCCCGGGAAGCGGCTGAAAAGGGCATTGTGGTGCACACAATCGGGATTGGATCCCCAGACGGTTCTCCCATTCCCGTTGTAACATCCGGAAGAACCGATTACCTGAAGGACAGCCAGGGAAACACTGTTATCTCAAAGCTTGACGAGAAAGGCCTGCAGGAGATTGCATCGGTCACAGGGGGAAGATACGTCAGGGCCAGCAATACAAGCATCGGACTGACAGAGATTTATAATGACATTGGCCGGATGAAGAAGAGCGAGATAAATGCAATGATGTACACCGAGTACAATGAGCAGTTCCTTATTCCTGCCGCACTCCTCTTCCTTCTGCTCGTGACAGATCTGTTGCTGGCTGACAGGAAGAACAATCTTCTCAGGCGAATTGGAATCATCGGCAAAGAACCTAAACAGGAAAGGATATGAGAGTGAAGGGTACAGCTGACAGGGTGCTGGTTGCCGCCATCTGCATGGTTGTAATCTCTCCTTCGCTCCAGGGACAGGAGGAGAGGGAATATATCAGGAAGGGCAACAGGCTTTACAAGAAAAGTGAATATGCCGGCAGTGAAGGTATGTACCGCCGTGCACAGGATGACGTAAAAACCTCCGGTGACGCCGTCTTTAACCTGGGTGATGCACTCTACAAGCAGAACAGGTTTGGTGAAGCAGCGGAGGAATTCAACCGGGCTGTACAGGCAGGTGAAACCGATTCACTGAAGCAGGCTGAAGGTTTATACAACCTCGGCAACTCGCTGCTGAAGGAACAGAAATTCAGCGAGAGCATCAATGCCTATATCAACTCGCTTAAACTCAATCCGGACAATATCCAGGCGAAGTATAACCTTGCATATGCCCAGGACCAGCTGAAGAAACAGGAGGAACAGAAGCAACAGGAGCAGAATCAGCAGGACCAGGACAAAGATAAGCAGGATCAGCAGAACAAGGATCAGGACGACAAGAAGGACCAGGAGCAGAAGGATGATCAGCAGCAGCAGCCGCAGGATCAGCAGAACAATCAGCAACAGCAACAGCAGTCCTCGATGAGCCGGGAGGATGCAAAGCGTCTTCTTGACGCCCTTGCTGCCAATGAGAAGCAGACGCAGGAGAAGGTGCAGCGCAACAAGGCTGCAGGGGCTAAGGTAAGGGTCATTAAAAACTGGTAATTTTGCATTGATGAAAAGGATAATGACGGCATTTGTTTTCCTGCTGGCCTGCCTTGCGGCAACGGCCCAGGAGGTGACGCTCACGGTTGAAGCACCGGAGAGCGCCGTTGCCGGAGAGAGGTTCAGGATAATATATACTATCAACTCAACAGACGGGCAATTCACTCCTCCGAAGTTCGACCCCTCATTCTCCGTGCAGGGACCTCAGCAGTCTACCAGCCGCAATGTACAGTGGATCAACGGTGACATGAAGGCGGTCTCCTCCACTACACTCATATACTATGTCTCAGTTGGTGCGCCAGGTACTTACACAATTCCGGCGGCTCAGTTCGAAACCAAAAAAATCACTGTCAGCTCACAGGAAAAGCAAATAGTGATTAATGCAGGCGCCTCCGCCCAACAGGCTCCGGGCCAGCAACAGGGCCAGGCAAGGGCGGCCGGTGACGCTCCTGCCTCAGGGTCAGAAGTCTCCATGAAAATCCTGCTCAGTGACCGCGAGGTATATGCCGGAGAACCTCTTACCGGTACCCTTAAACTCTATACCCGCATTAACCTTTCAGGCATACAGGAGCTTAAGCTGCCTGATTTCAAAGGATTTCTTAAAGAAGATATTGAAACCCCGCCTCTGCGCAACCTCGAAACCGAGGTTATTGACGGTATACAGTACGGCACAGGCGTAATTCAGCGTTTCGTGCTTTATCCCCAGATCCCCGGTGAGTTACGCATTGACCCGGCGGAGATGACCGTTCTGGTCCAGGAACAGACCGGTGCAAGGGATCCATTCTTTGATGATCCCTTCTTCGACAGTTTCTTTTCATCCGTCTCTACAGTACCACGGAAGATCACCACACAACCGCTGACCGTAAGGGTTAAACCGCTGCCTGAGCCCAGACCGGCTGATTTCCATGGCGCCGTAGGTTCCTTCACAATTGAATCGTCCATTTCCGGTACTGACGCAAAGCTCAATGACGCAGTCACGATGACTGTCACCCTTAAAGGTTCGGGAAATCTCAACCTCTCAGGCGAACCTGTAATAAGCTTCCCGCAGGGAATTGAAAAATATGATCCCAAAGTGACTGTCAGGAGTTCAGGTACTTCTTCAGGAACCAAGGTTTTTGAATACCTGCTCATCCCGAGAAATACAGGCGCCTTTGAGATACCCCCCGTGTCATATTCTGTCTTCGACCCGAAGGAAGAAAAGTATGTGACGCTGCGAGCAGGAGGATTCACTGTAAACGTCACCGGCACGCCAGGAGATGAAGAGAGCGCGGCACCGGTCTATATCCCCGGTGAGGATGTAAAGTACCTCGGCCAGGACATCAGGTTCATCCGGAATGGAAAAACAAGGCTGGTTACACTCTCTTCACCCCTGGTCTCAACGCTTCATTACTGGCTATGGTTTGCCCTTGCCCTCTTTATCGCTGTCCTGGTCCTTGTGGTCCGGAAGCAGCAGATCAGACGCAATGCTGACACGGCAGGATTACGTAACCGACGGGCGGCAAAGAATGCACGCAAGAGACTGGCCAGGGCCACTACACTTCTCAAATCAGGAAATAAGGAAGCTGTGAATGCCGAGGTAGCCCGGGCTCTCTGGGGTTATCTGGGTGACAAGCTTCGCATGGCGCAGTCGGACATTACAAGGGAAAAGTGCTACAGTGCACTGAGAGAAAGGAAGGCTGACGAGGATATGATCACCGAACTTGACCGGATACTCACCGCTACCGAGTACTCGCAATACGCTCCCGTATCGGAAGGAGAAAGCCCTGAAGCACTTGTTGAAAGAGCTGCCGCACTGATTGGGAAACTTGACGGTGTACTAGACTAAAGGAGGGAGAAGATGAAAAGGATTCTACTTATACAGATCATACTCATGGCCGGCATTGTGAGTCTTGCCGGGCAATCACCAGAGGAGCGGTATTTACAGGCAGGCGGGCTCTACGGCTCAGGTGACTTTTCAGGGGCTGCAGCCATCTACCGTAAGCTGTGGGAGGAAGGGTTCAGGAGCGAAGATCTTCTCTACAATGCCGGAAATGCTTTCTTCAAATCCGGCGACAACGCTTCTGCCATCCTGTTTTACGAAAGGGCAAAGCTGCTGGCGCCTGCAGATGAAGATATTGACTATAACCTGCAGATCGCAAGGAGCCGGATAACAGACAGGTTTGAATCGGTGCCACAGCTGTTTTTCGTCAGGTGGTTCGATTTCCTTGCATTACTGGCATCGACAAATTTATGGGCCGTATCAGCCCTCGTGATGTTCCTTGTGGCCCTGATGCTTGCACTGGTGTTCCTGACAAGGGCGAGGGCCCGTGGACGGCTTCTTTCGTTCTGGCTGGCCATAGCCGCACTGTTATTGTCTTTCCTTTTGATTTCACTGGCCTTGCGGAACAATAATCTCGTCAACCATAACAGCAAAGCGGTGATTACCTGCAGCATAGTGACAGGCCGGAGCGCCCCGGGAGAGACCGGAAACGAACTCTTTGTTCTGCATTCCGGAACTACTGTTATCGTTGAGCAGGAACTTGGAGCATTCCGTGAAGTAAGGCTTCCCGACGGAAACAAGGGATGGATCAGGTCAGACTGCATGGAAAATTTATGATCAGTTGAGACTATTTTCTTAACTTTCTGCCGGAATCAATTAGTCCGGAGATGAAAGGAAAACTACCTGTAGTTTTATTGGCAGCCCTGCTGTTGCTGACATCATGCAAAAAGCGAAACCTCACTGACGAGGGCCCGACCGACGTTCGTATCCATAACCAGACCGGGCAGGTTATCAATGATGTTACGGTCACTGTCACTGATGATCCGGCATACCCTGTAAGGATCCATAATTTCGGGACTCTCGCGTCAGGAGCGTATTCCGGTTACTTCAGGTTCGATATCGCCTACACAGAAGCTGACATCACTGTGAAAATCGGCAATGTCACATATTCCACACCCGCATCACAGTTTGACTATCTGACATATATCGGCCCTGACAGGATCACCTACCGGATTACCATATCCGATCCGGTAAACCGGGTGCTCGACATCGAAACAATTATTGAAGAGCCTATCGACGATATTTAGCCACGGGAATGAAGGAGTTCATCACAGTCTGTCCCCGAAACTGTTACAGCACCTGTACCTTCAGGGTATTCACCGAAGATGGCAGGGTGGTCCGCATTCTCCCATATGAAGGAAACCTTGCTACGCCGGAAGGGCCCTGCATAAAGGGACTTTCTTACCTCGAAAGGGAATATTCTTCAGAAAGGATCATTTATCCCCTCCTCCGGCAGCCTGATGGTACGTTTGAACGGATCGGCACCGGAGAAGCACTGGCCATCATTGCGGGCAAACTGAGGAATGCAAGGGAAAAACACGGACCCCATTCTGTTTTGTTTTACAAGGGAAGCGGGTATTCCGGGCTGAGCAATGATATCTCAGGGGCATTCTGGAAAGAATTCGGCGGGGCCACCACAATGTATGGCAACCTATGCTGGCCTGCAGGGCTGGAGGCCGTCAGGCTGACCCTGGGTGAGGTGAAGCACAACCTGCCATGGGATCTCGCAAATGCCTCAATGATAATTCTCTGGGGCAAGAACTCTGCCGAAACCAACGTGCAGGAGATGATTCACGTTGAAAAGGCACGGCAGAACGGAGCAAAAGTGGTTGTAATAGATCCTCGCCGTACAATCACGGCTGACAAGGCTGACATGCTTGTCAGACCCAGGCCCGGCACTGATGCCGCCATTGCACTGGCGATGGCCCGGGTGATAATTGACCGCGGACTGACAGATAAAGAGTTCATAAACAGGCATGTTTGTGGTTTTGACCAATTTGCATCGTCACTTCAGATAACGCCTGATAAAGCACAGGAAATTACAGGTATACCTGCTCAGACAATTATTGATCTTGCACTGGCTGCGGCAGGTGCAGACCGGCTGACTATTGTGGCAGGTTACGGATTGCAGCGGTATACAAACGGAGGGCAGACAATACGGTCAATTCTCTCAATTCCGGTTATCACAGGTATGATAGGCAGGCCCGGTTGCGGTTTCAACTTCGCCAACCTGCAGAGTTACATATTTGATGATGTAAAGGAACCTTTGAGCTATTATCCAGACCCTGAGACTGACGAACCTTTCAGGCGGGCTATATCAATGGCCAGATTCGGTCCGGACTTTTTCGCACTGAAGGCACCTGCAATCGAGGTAGCCTGGATAGAGAGGGGGAATCCCGTAATCCAGCTTCCCGGGAGCGGTGAGGTAAGAAAGGCTCTTGAATCTGTTCCGTTCAGGATTGTGGTTGAACAGTTCTTGACTGACACAGCGGCTATGGCTGATATCATTCTTCCGGCCAAGGGAATTTTTGAGCAGGCTGACGTTGTGGGCTCTTATTGGAATCCCTATGCACAGTACAAGCCGAAGGTAACCGATCCGCCCGGCGAGGTCATGCCGGAAAACGAGATATACTGGCACCTGGCTCAGCTGATGGGTCTGAATACCGGTGAGGCAGGCATTCCGGCACCCGGACAGTATGATGACTGGCTCAGGGAACGGATAAGCCATACTCCGGGCTTCATTGGTGAAGAACTGCTTCAGAAGCCTGTCATCCCTGAACAGAACGAGCACCCGGCGTACGGAACCCTGAAATTTGGAACACCTTCAGGAAAGATAGAACTGTTTTCTGACAGGGCTGCAGAATTATGGGGCGTTAATCCGGTGCCCACCTATGAACCGCTGAATGACTTCGGGGAGAATCATCTGCCCCTGAGGCTCATGACTCCGAATATTGCATCACGGATCCATTCCCAGTTCGGAAACCTGGAAGTGGTAAGGAGTGTAGTTGAAGAACCCGCCTGGGAAATATCCGTGGCTGATGCCCGCAGCAGGGGTCTCAGGAGCGGAGACAGGATAAGGGTGTTCAATTCGCGAGGTGAAGTCACCGGAAAAATCAGAGTCACAAGCCGTGTCAGAAGCGGCAGCCTGGTGTTTCCAAACGGAATATGGCTTGGCGAGGGAGGCGGAGTGAACAGGCTCATCGCTCCGTCAGAAACCGACATGGGGCACGGAGCTGCCTTTCACAATACGAGAGTTGAAATAGAAAAGCTTGCTCCATGAGGAAGGGATTCACATTTGACGCCGCACTCTGTGTAAGCTGCAAGGCCTGCAGTGCCGCCTGCATTCTTGAGAACGGGCTGCGGCCCGGCACCCGCACCCTTTTCGCGTGGAACGAGCATGCACTGCCGCTGGTGGGAGTCATCAACCTCTCAATGGCCTGCAACCACTGTGCCGAACCCGCCTGCGCCTCAGGCTGCCCGGCGCTGGCTTACACCGTCAGCCCTGACGGCATTGTAATTCACCATGCTGACAGATGCATGGGGTGCGGTTACTGCACCTGGAGATGCCCTTATGACGCCCCGAAGATCAATCCGGCCCTGGGATATATTGAAAAATGCCATTTCTGTGGCGACAGAACCACTCAGGGCGTTGAACCGGCCTGCATAACCGCCTGCCCCACCGGAGCACTTAAAATGACAGAAATCGAGGAATTTGACGGTGCGCTTCCGGCGTGGTTTCCTGACACAGGGATAAAACCTTCTGTTTTCATCAAAAATGCAGGCATCAATCACAGTCCGCTTATTATTCCTGCAGACAGTGAATCGGAGGAAGATGAAGTAGAAATTCTCAAAATACCGGGCGCCGGTTCAGGTTCATCCGGCAGGCTGAAGAAGGAGTGGAGCCTGGCACTATTTTCGGTGCTCGTGATAACAGCCTCTGTAATTTTGATAGTCTCGGCTCTCCGGGGAACATCTACGGGTGGATTTACACCGTTCATCCTTATGGCCTGTGCCATGGCAGTATCTGTTGTCCATCTGGGGGTACCCGGTAAATCATGGAGGGCAGTGTTCAATCTTCTCTCTTCGCCGTTGAGCCGCGAGATAGCCATGGTTCTTCTTCTTGCATTTGTTGCACTTCTGGAGTGGATGAAACCGGACATTCTGCCGCCGCTTGTAACGGGGTTGCTGGCGCTGCTGACACTGATATCCATTGACAATGTATATTTTGCAGCCGACAGGTCTCTCAGGCTGAAACTCCACAGCGGCCAGGCATACTTTGCAGCCCTGTATGCTGTCAGCTGGTTTATTGAACCTACAATAATCTTTATTCTCTTCTCAATGCTTGCAGCCGTTTCAGTTGTCATGCGACACAGATCGGTTGAAGCGGACAGCCTTACACGTGCAATTTACTATACAAGGGCAATGGCATTGCCGGTTGTGTTCATGCTCATCTACCCCGGCAGTCCGGCGACCGACGTCGCAGCCCTCGTGATTTTAATAACAGGTCTTGTGGCCGACAGATTGCTTTTCTATCGCGACTTCAGGCCGCCTAATATACAGGATACACTAACCGAACATTTCCATTCAGAATATGAAAAAGAGAGAGATAAACAGTGTCAGGACGCCGGTATATCGTGATTCCGGCTTTGAATTGCCCACTGCTGCAGCAACCTCGGGCGCTTTTGCAGCAGAGACCGGCCATGAGCGTGAGCCGGATCTGTATATATATTCACGGTACCGCAATCCGACTGTTGTTTCTGCCGAGGAGGCAGTAATGGAGGTTGAGGGGTGCGGGTGGGCGCTGCTGGCACAGTCAGGCATGGCCGCCATTGACATAGCGCTATCAATATTCCAGGAGGCAGGGAGACAGAGCAACTGGCTCTTCTTTTCGGAGATATATGGCGGCACACTGTCATACATCGGCAGCGTGCTGCAAAAGCGCCGCGGCATGGAAGTCAGCTTCTTCAGACCCGTTGACGGGAGGTATGATTACCGGCAGCTTGAAAATGCACTCTCTGATATAAGACCTGACATTCTGTATTTTGAGACGATCTCTAACCCGCTGCTGATAGTAGCAGAGGGGCGAAGGGTCATTGAGCTTGGCAAAAAATACGGCTCGAAGGTTATTGTCGACAATACCTTTGCGACCCCGATGCTGTGGAAGCCTCTTGATGACGGGGCCGACATTGTGATCCACAGCGCCACGAAGTACTTCTCAGGTCACGGTAACCTGACTGCAGGGGTCTTGTGCGGCAACAACAATAAACTGATGCAGAGCGCTGTAGAATATCGTAAGTTTGTAGGACACATGCTCTCGCCGGATGATGCATACCGCCTTCAGACTCAGATGGCATCATTCAGTCTGCGTTTCAGGAAGCAGTGTGAAAATGCGGCAGCGGTGGCATCAGTGCTGGAGTCGTCAGACCTGGTAGCCAGGGTGCTTTACCCGGGACTTGAAAGCCATGGTACCCACGGGGCAGCGAAAGACCTGACGGGAGGGAAGGGCTACGGTGCGATGATCACTTTCGACCTTGCCGGAGCTTCGCCTGAGGCAAAGAGAAAGAACCGCGATAAATTCATTGCTTCTGTTTATCCCGAAATAAGGCTTATTCCTACCCTGGGTGATAACCATACGATACTGATGCCGGTTGAGGCTGTTTGGGGCACCAGGTATCCGGAACCCGGAATGATCAGGCTGTCGGTCGGTTACGAAGACACAGACTGGCTTACTGAGGTAATCAGGCGGGGCCTGGAAGGCTGACCATTGACAGAGGCGGTCGCCTCCGCGAAAATACATTACAACATTTTTGGTTGAAACAGGAACATTTCACCAGTTTATAGGTTCCAATCCCCTGGCTGCCAGCCATTCATTGCACCGGCTGAAGTGCGAACAGCCGAAAAAGCCGCGCGACGCAGAAAGGGGAGAAGGGTGTACCGTTTTGAGTACCAGGTGCCTGGTATTATCTATTGATGCCCCCTTGTTTTGTGCATAGGCGCCCCACAACATGAATACGAGGTTCTCCCTGTCTCGGTTAAGAACACTGATGGCAGCATCGGTGAACCTTTCCCAGCCCCTGTTCTGGTGTGAAAGTGCCTGGTGGGCCCTGACAGTCAGTATCGCGTTGAGAAGAAGCACACCCTGGCGGGCCCAGCGTTCGAGATTGCCCGACTTCGGCACGGGCACCCCGAGGTCGCGGTTCAATTCCTTGAAAATATTCACCAGGCTGGGAGGAAATTCTGTTCCGTCATTTACTGAAAAACAGAGTCCGTGTGCCTGCCCGTAATTATGATACGGATCCTGACCTATTATCACAACCCTTACACTGTCAAAGGGGCATAGATCAAACGCGTTGAAGATTTTGTTTCCGGGAGGGAAGACCTGTTCGTTGCGGTACTCCTGTCTCACAAACTCCGTCAAAACGGCGAAATACTCCTTTTCAAATTCCCCGCTGAGCTTTGCTTTCCAGCCAGACTCTATTCTTACCTCCATGGTGCAACTCATCTTCAATAGAATGTTAAATATATTGAATTTTCACTGAAGTGTCATGCCTGCACGGAAGGAGGGATGAAAATGAACTATCTTAGGATCTCTAATTCATAATAAGATGATTGATTTGCGCAGTGATACAGTTACACGGCCATCGGCTGGTATGCTCGAACGGATGATGAAGGCCAGTGTCGGTGACATGATCTTCGGGGAGGACCCGGAAGTCAATGAGCTTGAACGGATGGCCGCAGACATGTTCGGTATGGACGGTGCTCTTTTCTGCCCGTCAGGAACGATGACGAACCAGATAGCAATCAAGGCGCACACCAGGCCCGGCGACGAGGTAATCTGCAGCCGGATGGCCCACATCTACCTGTTTGAAGGTGGTGGTGTGGCATTTAATTCGGGTGCTTCCGTTGCCCTCATTGACACCGAAAACGGCACCTTTACTGTGGAGGACGTAAAGCAGCATATCAACAATCCGGATGACCCTCACAGGGCATTCACACGGCTTGTAGAGGTGGAAAACACTGTCAACAGGGGTGCAGGCGCATGCTGGGATTTCGGAGAAATGAAGCGAATCAGGGATTTGTGTGACGAAAGGCACCTTGGCTTCCATCTCGACGGGGCCAGGCTCTTCAATGCGATGGCTGCCGACGGCAGGAAGCCGGAAGAATACGGGGCTCTCTTCGATTCAATATCAATCTGCCTCTCGAAAGGACTTGGAGCACCGGTAGGCTCGGTGCTTATCGGAAACCGTGAGATTATAAGGCAGGGAGCACGTATCAGGAAGGTGTTCGGAGGCGCCATGAGGCAGGCAGGTTATATTGCCGCAGCAGGAATATATGCACTGAAAAACAACATTTCACGCCTGCCCGATGACCACCGGAAAGCCTCGGCACTGGCAGTAGCACTAAAAGAATGCAGCCTGACAGAAAGGGTGAATTACGGAGGGACCAACATTATAATCTTCACCCTGACGCCGGAAAACAAGGCATCAGAATTCCTTGAAAAATTAAAGGCCATGGGAATACTTGCGCTGAAGACAGGTGACAGAAGTATCAGGATGGTCACTCACCTCGATGTGAGCGAGAGTCAGATTAAGGAAGCCTGCGAAAAACTTGCTAGCCTTTGAAGGTGAAGTATATTGCACCCAGGATGCACATGAAGGCAAAGAGATGATTGAGCTTGAATGTCTCGGTGCGGAAGAAGAGAAGGGTAAATACAACGAATACTGAAATAGAGATCACCTCCTGGATGATCTTGAGCTCTACAAGTGAAAATGGCCCGCCGGTCCCGCGGTAACCTATCCTGTTTGCCGGCACCTGGAAGAAATACTCAAACAGCGCTATCCCCCAGCTGGCCAGCACAATACCAGCCAGTCCCAGCAGTGCATTCTTTGATACGTTCTGGTACTTTAGATGACCATACCAGGCAACCGTCATGAATGAGTTTGAAACAATCAGCAGCAGGATTGACCAGAGACCTTTCATAACTCTTTTCGGTAAACCAGTTTCGGGTCACCGGGACCGTAGAACTCGCGGAGGGTAGCCTCGAGCTCATACCCAGTCTTAAGGTAGAAATGCCGCGTGGGTTCGTAAAGTGGTCTTCCTGAAGTTTCAATCCAGGCAATTTTGCCTCCGAGGGATCTTATTCTTTCTTCTGTCTCCCTGAGTATTACGGAGCCGTAATGTTTATTACGGTGCTCCTGCAGTATCGCCAGCCAGTAGATATCCCAGGAGTGGACGGATGAAGGGTTGGGTCCGAAATTGGCAAATCCGATCACCTCTCCGTTTTCAAGAAGCTTAACCCAGTAATAACCGCTTTTTTCTTCTCCCTGTGCCAGGGTCTCATCAGCAAGAGACAGGGCCACCTCTATCTCGAAATCGTAAAAAAACCCGGAAGAGGCAAGTATCTTTTCCAGTGCGGGCCTGTCGGACGGTAATATCTCAAATGAAATCTCAGGCATAATTTCTGTCAGCGGTTAAGGTCATTGATTATGTGTCTGATTATCTCCTGATGTGTATAACCTGCGTGCACCGCTGCAGAGATGAATCCACTGTCAGGTGAGATGCACGGATTAGCATTGACTTCGAGCACATATACATTTTCATCGGCGTCTACCCTCATGTCTACGCGTGCATATCCCTTAAGGCCGAATGTATGCCAGCATCCGTCAACGGCAGCCCTAAGGTTATTCATGAGCCTTTCGCTAAGGTCACCAGGAAAATTGCGCCTGCTGTTTTCATACTGGAAGGTATCCTCCACCCACTTCGCCTTATAGCTTACTATCCGGGGGATATCATCCGGGTAGTTATTGAACAGCATCTCAGCCGGCGGAAGCATCTCAGGGCCGTCAGGACCAGCCTTGACGCTTACATTGAACTCCCTTCCCTCAATGAACTCCTCGATGAACCAGTGACGGTCGGTCTTGTCCTTCAGTATTCCCGGAATGATGCCGTTATATGTAAAGACTGATTCCTCTGTAATTCCAAGTGATCCGTCTTCCCATACCGGTTTCAGAATGTATTTCTTTCCATGAACAAGCTGCGTAGCTTCTGACACTTTATAGCCTCCTGCAACGGGTATACCGTTGGCTTTCATGATTTTCCGCGCAAGCACCTTGCTGGCGGTAATGAATGTGGCCTCCACCGGGCATCCGGAGTAGGGTATATGGTGCATGTTCAGAAGTCCGGGGATGAAATAGAGAATCTCCGCCTTCTTGCCAACCGACTCCACCAGGTTGAATACGAATTCAAATTGTTCGCCGGCAATTTCTGCGATTTCACTGAAAAAATTGTCTGTTATTCCACGGCACTCAACTTCATATCCCAGGCTTTGCAGGGTCTCATCAATAAAATTCACCTGGTCAAGGACATCGAGTTCGTCCGGCAGGGCATCAGGAGCCGGTTCATTGTATATTATCAGGCACCTTTTTGTCATTATGATAGTCCGTAACGTTTTTTAGCCGAGTTCATAATAATCTCTATCAGTGCACTGAAGGCAAGTCCGTTCATGCGTGAAAGCATCGGCAGATCCGAGTGAACGGGGTTCAGTCCGGCCAGCGGGTTGACTTCTATGAAGCACATCCTTCCGTGGCGGTCGGCCTTCATGTCAACACGGCCTGCATCAACGGCTCCCAGGGCACGCCATGCGCCAAGGGCAACTGCATCGCACCCGGCTTTCAGTTCCTCATCATAAACCCTGTACTGAACATAATTCTCATAGTTTTCCTTAACCTCAACCGAGTAAGGAAGGTTATCCCTGCAGATCACCTCCATCCCTCCGGTGACTTTCGCTTCAGCGCCGTTGCCGGTGACACCCACAGTGAATTCCCTTCCGGGGAGATACTCTTCGATCAGCACCGGCTGGTTATAAGCTTCAAGCAACTCGCTGACGAGTTTAACCAGCGACTCACGGTCCCTTACAACGCTTCTGGTGGTAATACCTTTTCCGGTACCCTCGGCCACCGGTTTGACGAAGAGAGGGAACTCAAGAGAAGTCATATGATCCAGGTCACGGACTGAATTGGCGATCATGCCGGGGCACACAGGTACACCGGCGGCAGCAACCACAAGCCTGGTAAGGTATTTATTCAGGGAAACTCCCATCACAACCGGTCCGCTGAAGACATACGGTATCCTGTACTGGTCAAGCAGGGCGGGGACAACCGACTCACGGCCGTCGCCATACAGGCCTTCCGCTATGTTGAACACCATATCCCACCGTTCGCCGGCTGCCAGTTTTTCAACCAGCTGAAAGATATTTCCTATGCGTACGGTTTCGTAGCCGAGGCGTACAAGTTCATTCTCAAGGGCGACCACGGTCTCCTCCTTGTCAAATTCAGCCGTCTCGTCCA
>CAZOHL010000084.1:0-13797 GCA_964579645.1 uncultured Rikenella sp.
ATCAGTAGAGGTTTTTTCATAATTACCGGAATTTGATAATATCCTGTTACTAAACGAATTCTTGGATGGTACAGTATGCGTATTGTAAAATATTAATGGCTAAAAGTAGCAAATTATTTCCTTTCGGGAAAATATTTTATCTGAAAATGGCAAAAAACGTGACGGTTCAAGCGATTTTGTGATAATTTGCACCTGAATTTGTGAGATTGCCATATGTTTTCAAATCAGCCACTTGCGGACAGGTTAAGACCACGGTCACTCGAGGAGTTTGCCGGGCAGGAGCATCTTGTGGGCAGTGATGGGGTACTGAGGAAGGTAATTGACTCCGGAAACGTGCCGTCATTTATCCTGTGGGGTCCTCCGGGTGTCGGAAAGACCACCCTGGCAAGGATTGTCGCGAACAAACTGGAGCGATCATTTTTCCAGCTGAGTGCGGTGCACAGCGGGGTGAAGGAGGTTCGCGAAACTATCGAAAAGGCAAAGGGTCAGCAATTCTTCGGCAAACCAAATCCCATTCTCTTTATTGATGAAATTCACCGTTTCAACAAATCCCAGCAGGATTCACTCCTTGGTGCTGTGGAACAGGGAATTCTGACACTGATCGGCGCAACAACTGAAAATCCCTCGTTCGAGGTAATTTCCCCGCTCCTCTCGAGGTGCCAGGTGTACGTCCTTAAACCTCTGGAAGATGAAACGCTTAAGAAGCTGATTGACAGGGCTGTCTCAGATGATTTTTATCTTTCTCAGCACAAAATCAGGGTAGCCGAATATGAAGCTCTTATCCGTATAAGCGGTGGTGACGCGCGAAAGCTGTACAATGCGCTCGAACTGACTGTCTCGCTCGAGGCCGAGAAAGGCAGCGGGGAGATAATTGTCACTGATGACATGGTGCTTGGACATGTACAACAGAACCTTGCCATGTATGACAAGAACGGGGAACAGCATTTTGATATAATATCCGCCTTCATTAAGTCATTGCGCGGCTCAGATCCGAATGCTGCAGTCTACTGGCTTGCCAGGATGGTTGAGGGTGGTGAGGACGTTAAGTTCATTGCCAGGCGGATGGTAATTCTTGCAGCTGAGGACATCGGTCTGGCCAATCCCAACGCACTTCTGCTGGCACAGGCATGCTTCAACGCTGTTAACCTGGTAGGCTGGCCGGAGTCGAGGATCATACTCTCTGAGACTGCGCTCTACCTTGCAACCTCTCCCAAGAGCAATGCCGCATACATGGCAATTGAGAATGCAATAGCTGCAGTTCACCGTCACGGAGATCTGCCGGTACCGCTCCATCTGCGAAATGCACCAACAAGACTCATGAAAGACCTTGGATATCATGAGGGTTACAGGTATGCTCATGATTTTGAGGACAATTTCGTCCTTGACAATTACCTTCCTGAACAGATAGCCGGTACTGTCTTCTATGATCCGGGCATAAATACCCGTGAGTTGGAAATCCGCAAACAGCTGGAGACCCGGTGGCAAAAAATCTACAAATATTTCAAGGATAATAAATGAAAGATTTAGTAAATTTAACTCATGAAAGTCAGTGAACTGAACATCCCGTTGCTCCGGCATTCTGACAGCGGCAATTTTCTGCTTCTTGCAGGCCCATGTGTGGTAGAATCGGAAGAGATGACCTACCGTGTTGCCGCCGAGGTGGTGAAGCTCAGCGACAAGTACCGCATTCCGCTGATATTCAAATCATCATATCGCAAAGCGAACCGGTCGCGCCTTGATTCTTTTTCCGGAATCGGAGACGAAAAGGCGCTTGAGATACTGGCAGCGGTAAGGGAAAAGTATTCGGTGCCGGTTGTAACTGACATCCACTCGCCGGAGGAAGCACGTATGGCGGCTCAGTTCGTCGATGTTATCCAGATTCCTGCGTTTCTATGCAGGCAGACCGATCTCCTTGTCGCTGCCGCAGCTACCGGAAAGGTTGTCAATGTAAAGAAGGGACAGTTTCTTTCCGGCGCCTCAATGCGTTTCGTGGCTGGAAAGATAAGGGAATCGGGCAATGAGAGAGTGATGCTTACCGAGAGGGGAAGCTTCTTCGGTTACAACGACCTTGTGGTGGACATGCGCAACATCCCGGTAATGAGGCAGACAGGAGCTCCGGTCATAATGGATATAACCCATTCACTGCAGCAGCCCAACCAGGAAGGTGGTGTATCCGGCGGACAGCCTGACATGATAGAGACTATCGGAAGGTGTGCCATTGCTGCAGGCGCTGACGGAATCTTCATCGAGACTCACCCCGAACCGGCTTCAGCACTTTCTGACGGAGCTAACATGCTTAGGCTCGATATGCTTGACGGACTGCTTCATAAACTCACATTAATAAGAACTACAGTTAATACCTTTTAATAAACAATAAATTAAATTATTATGAAAAAATCAATGACTCTTCTGGCGGCATTCCTCGTGGTATCAGTCTGCAGTGCCCAGTCGCTTGATGAGATTGCAAACAAGTACTATGCAGCCAACGGGATCGAAAACCTTGAGAAGGCTCAGACAATGACGATGAAGGGTGTTGTCAGCCAGATGGGGATGGAATTGCCGATAACCATTATGGTCAAGAAGCCGAACAAGGTCAAGGTAATCCAGGAGTTCAACGGGATGGAGATCGTGATAGCCTTTGACGGTGAGAAGGGATTCATGGTGAATCCGCTCACAGGCGCCACTGATCCGATGGAACTACCCGCCGAGCAGTTAGGCAGTGTGCAGGAGTACAATGTATTCAAAGACTCATTCATGGAGGCCTTCAAGGCAGGGAGGCTGAAGCTCGAGGGAGAAGAAGCTGTGGAAGGCAAGCCGGCTTACAAGATCGCCGTCACAAGCGAATCAGGCGCCACGTCACACACCTACCTCGACAAGGAGAGCTTCCTGCCTGTCAAGACGACCCAGACCGTAAGCCAGATGGGACAGGAGATGCTTGTTGAGTCCTATGTCAGGGAACGCAAAGAGTTCAACGGCGTCAAATTCGGGACAAAAATCGCCCAGTTCGTAGACGGATCTGAACTTGGAGGCATGACTTTCGAAACTATCGAGTTTGACACCCCGATGGATGATTCGATATTCAAATTGTAAGTTCTGTTTGGGTTCCGGCGCGACAGGTCTGAGACCTGTCGCTACCTGAACCAGATAATATTCTCTATATCAAAAAGATGCCGTCCTCAACGGGCGGCATCTTTTATTCCGAAGGCAGGCCTGTAAGCCGGGTTCTGTCGGGAGACGGTTCCTGCAAGAGGAGGTTTCTCCCGGTCCGTCATTTATCTAGCCCCGTCATTGCTGACGCGGTCATACGACCTACCCCCCGGCTCGGGCGAGCAGCCCTCAGACGCCGGTATACATGGTCTTTCAACCCATCAGGTGTACGGCTCCCCGTGTCACCACAGGGACCGGTGAGCTCTTACCTCACCTTTTCACCATTGTCCCGACATGTCGAAACATGTCGGGACTGTTATTTTCTGTTACACTGCTATACCCTTCCGGATATCTTCCCGTTAGGAAGGATGGTGCTCTGTGTTGCCCGGACTTTCCTTTCCGACACGATTGTCGGAACGACGGACCGGCCTGCCGGGGACAAAGATATACAATTATTCCGGATCAGGGACCGAAGACACTTATAGTCTTGATATTCAGGAACTCAAACAGACCCTCTGCTGCAAGCTCACGCCCATGCCCTGATTCCTTCACACCTCCGAAAGGGAGTCCCGGTTAAGATTTGACGAAGCCGTTGACAGACACAGTTCCGGTGTCAATGGCGTGTGACATTTCCATTGCCAGCCGGGTGTCACCTGTCCATTGCCCTTCTTTTTACTTTCTTATTGTCACTATCGTAGCGCCATTGTAGCCATACCTGGCGAAAGGTGCATCATGGCAGGTACAGGAAGGGTATTCTGCCGCCAGGGCTGACCGGATCTCATCCCTGAGCTTGCCGCTGCCCGAGCCGTGAATGAAGACTATCTCCTTCTCTCCTGCCCTGATGGCGCTGTTAAGCTCTCCCCTGAACCTTGCCATCTGGCGCTCCAGCGCCTCAGCTGCTGCCTGACCCGGCCTGAGGTGAAGATCTGCCTCCCTTACCTTGTTGCCGCCTGAGGGCGGACGGATTTTGGGGCTCCCTTTCATTACTTGTTTTCCGATCTCAAAATTAGCTATTTTTGCCCGACAGTAAAAGATTTATAAAGTACGGAATTTGAGGGAGGCTGCCATTACTCCTTCCCGGGAAAAAATGTATTTGGTCCGGGCTCAGATTGAGGTCCCGGATTCTCCTCACGGTGCAAGATGCAGAAAAACTACGGAAACATAAGAATAGCAGACTACACTTATGATCTGCCACCTAAGAGGATAGCGAAGTATCCTCTTCCGGAAAGGGACATGTCAAAACTGCTGGTTTGGGACGGCAGTAACATCAGCGATCATATTTTCAGTGAGTTGCCGGTACTGGCCGAGTCCGAAAGCCTGATTGTGTTCAACAATACCAGGGTCATCCGTGCCAGGCTTGTCTTCCGGAAACCAAGTGGTGCCATGATAGAAGTTTTCTGCCTCGAACCGCACAAGCCGGCCGAATTTGATATGAACCTGGCAGCAGGAGGACCAGTGGAATGGAAATGTCTGGTGGGCAACCTCAAACGCTGGAAGCACGGAACGCTTGAAGCACCTTTCATAAGTGACGGCAGGGAGAACGTTCTGACAGCCGAAAGGACAGGTACTGCGGGTGACGCAATAATAGTGAGATTCAGCTGGAACAGCAGCAGCATCTCCTTTGCCGGTGTGCTGGAGAGCATGGGTCATATGCCAATTCCTCCGTACCTTGGAAGGGATGATGAGGAGAGTGACAGGACTGCATACCAGACAGCATATGCCAGGGTCAACGGTTCTGTTGCCGCACCCACTGCAGGCCTCCACTTCACACCGTCCGTCCTGGGAGCCATTGATGCTGCAGGCATCAGACGGGCCGAGGTGACCCTCCACGTAAGCGCCGGCACATTCAGGCCCGTCAAATCAGAGCTGATCTGTGACCACATGATGCACAGCGAGCATTTTTTCGTCACCAGATCCACCCTGGAGGTCCTTAGAGGCAACAAAACAACAGCGGTGGGTACAACTACCGTCCGCGCCCTTGAGAGCCTCTACTGGCTCGGAATTGGCTTTGCCGCAGGAAAATGGCCCGCAGATGGCATCCCTTCCGTTTCACAGTGGGAACCTTACGGGGAGGAGACAGACACTGACCCCTCCACCGCAATCGACAACCTGCTGGAAGCACTGGATAAGAGCGGCAGAGACACCCTGGAGGCCCGTACTGACATAATCATCGTCCCGGGGTACAGATTCAGAATGGTCAGCAGAATATTAACCAATTTCCATCAGCCCAACAGCACCCTGCTGCTCCTTGTGGCAGCGTTCACCGGTGAATCATGGAAGGAAATCTATAATCATGCACTCAGAAATGATTACCGGTTTCTGAGTTACGGTGACAGCATGCTGCTCGCTCCCGGTAAGTGAATCACTTTAAAACTCCTGAACCCCGGTAAAAAAATGATAGAACATTCGGATATATGTAAACTATACTTTACATTTGTTGCTGCATAGTTTACATTAAATGGAACTTGAAAACAACATCAGACGTCTCCGTTTTGACAATAACGAGATGTCACAGGAAGAACTCGCAGCAGCTGTAGGTGTTACGAGGCAGACAATTCATGCCATAGAAAAGGGGAAGTTTATTCCTTCAACCCTGCTGGCATTTAAAATCGCTGGATTTTTCGGGAAGAATGTGGAGGAAGTATTCCATATCACAGATAACCGGGTAAACAAATAATGTCCGTGAGGCTAAAGTGAAACATCTATGAGAAAGTCTATCAATCTTCCGGAGTCGGATAACCGGCTTAAAACATTGATTATTGCAACACTGGTATTGCTGATTCTGTCATCAATGTGGATCTTTCTTGACCTGTATGCATATTTCGGGATCAGGGCAAGGCCGGTGCCTGAGGAATTTCCTGATTACATGCTGGGAACCGGATTTATCATCCGGATACTTCTTTATGCCTCATTTGCTTTAATGATGTTCAGAGCCTTTAAAAGCGGACTGAGAATCAACTTATTGACAGTAATTTGTATTCTGACGGGTGTTCTTCTGATAATCTCACTCGTATTTGACTGGGCAGCGCTGACTGACATCAGTCATGACTATGGTATTGCCGGCGATTGCTTTATGGAGTGGACCTGGTTGTTCATTTCACTTGCGGTCAAGCTTGTTTTCTCAATTGCAGGTTTACTTCTCGTGATCTCTATGATGAAAGGGAAGAGTTTTGCCACACAGGCAGTTAAGCCAGTCATCAACGAAGCCTATTTTGAAATAACCCAGTATGTAGGAATTGTGTGTGGCCTGGCAGGATTTGCATTTACGCTGTATGCTGATGTTTCTCTTCAGGAATGGAGGTTCGGGAGCTGGCTCGTAAAACTGCTGCTTTTCTATTGCCTGACAATTATTCTGCCTTATCTGTCAATCACAGTGATGTGGCTTATAAAACTTGCCCGCAGGGATGAAACAAGCCGGTATGACGAAAAGCAAAAACAAGATATTGCACTGTCAGGCCTGACTGCCTGGCTGGCGTCAATACCCGTTATGACTGTCGTGTTTGTTGTCGATTTTGCAGGCTCCGGATCGGCGACAGATTTACTATGGCTGCCGTATTACCTGTTTTCCACCCTGTTTATATTCTCTCTTTCCCTGCTTATAAGGTTCAGGAAAGATTAAGGCACTACCTGTAATCAGACATCATATTCTTCAGCCTGTCTGCAAATTGTGCAACGTCATCTGAAGTGGTGTCCCAGCTGGTCATCAGGCGGTATTCGGATATCTGGTCGTTCCAGGGATAGAAGAAGTACTCCCTGCTCAGCAGTGCGGCCACCCTGTCAGGCATGATCACAAATACGCCGTTGGCTTCGACCTTCTGGGTTATCTTTATTCCGTTTATTTCCTTCAGTCTTCTCTGGAGTTCCCGGGCCATTCTGTTTGAATGTGATGCACACTCCTTCCACAGGCCGCCGGAGAGGTAAGCGATATACTGTGCGGAAATGAACCGCATCTTCGATGCCAGCTGCATCCCCTGTTTCCTCAGGTATTTGAATCCTTCCGAGAGTCCGGGTTTCAGGAAGCAAATTGCTTCACCGTACATCATTCCGTTCTTGGTACCGCCAAAGGAGAGAATATCCACGCCTGCATCGGTTGTGAATTCACTGAAGGGTACTCCCAGTGTCACTGCGGCGTTTGCTATGCGTGCGCCGTCCATGTGAAGCAACAGGCCATTCCGGTGGGCATAGTCGGCAAGGGCTTTCACCTCCCCGGCAGTATAGACCGTTCCCATCTCCGTCGCCTGTGATATTGAAATCACCTTTGGCTGGCTATGATGTTCAAATTCAAAGCCGTGCATATGTCTGGCGAGCATTTCAGGCTTCAGTTTCCCGTCAGGCGTGTCAACTGACAGCACCTTGCATCCGGCAAATTTTTCAGGGGCACCGCATTCATCGGTCTCTATGTGGGCAGTATGTGATGTGATTACAGAGTTCCATGACCTCATCACGCCGGCAAGGCCCAGCACATTGGCGCCTGTGCCGGTGAAAACAAAATAGACCTCGGTTTCAGGTCCCAGTTCCTTCCTGATCAGCTCCCTGGCAGTCCCGGTGAAAGGGTCATCGCCGTAACCCACCACATGGCCCCTGTTGACGCGCAGCAATTCTTTCATCACTGCAGGATGGACGCCAGAGTTATTGTCGCTTGCAAAGCCTCTTTTGAGTTCCGGATCGCTCATGAATGTTTTGTTTTAAGGTCGCCGCAATTTAGTCAAAAGCAGCCTTCCGGCCAATGTTCTTTAGCTATCTTTGCATTTTAGGCGGTACATGACACGATACTTCATTTTTCTTTCCTTCAGGGGCACTTCATACAATGGCTGGCAGATGCAGCCGGGCAGGCACACAGTACAGGGAGCGCTAACCAAAGCCCTCAGCACAGTTCTGTCATCCCAGATAACAGTCACAGGAGCCGGGCGGACTGACACCGGGGTGCATGCCTCTTTTTTCTGCGCCCATTTTGACAGCCTGCGAAACGACCTTGAAAGTGACGGGCAACTTCTTTACAATCTCAACGGTATTCTTCCTGATGACATCGCGGTCAACCGGATCCGGAAGGTGAAACCTGATGCCAACGCCAGGTTTGATGCCGTATCCCGGACATATCAATACACTGTGACAAGAAAGAAGGATCCGTTCTGTTCTGACACAGCATGGATGTTATTCTGGCCGCTTGACGTCGGGAAAATGAATGAAGCCGCAGCGATTTTGCTGAAACACAACGACTTTACAAGTTTCAGCCGGCTTCATGGGGGGAATAAGACAAATATCTGCCGGGTGACTCATGCCAGGTGGCATGATGAAGGTGACAGGCTCATCTTCACAATCACTGCCGACAGGTTTCTGAGGAACATGGTAAGGGCTGTGGTAGGCACACTGATTCCGGCAGGAAGAGGGAAGCTGACACTGAATGACTTCGAAGCCATTCTCAGCGGGAAGAACCGCGGTCTGGCAGGACAGTCTGCACCTGCGCACGGGCTGTCACTGACAGCTATCGAATATCCTGACGGATTGTTTATCTGATTTCCGCGCTGCGGCGAAGTAGCGGCTTAAGGATAATTGAAACAATCAGGCTATCAGAGCTCTGTCTCTTTTCAATCCTGTTCATTCCAGATCTCCCAGGCCAGCCCGGCCTGGATGAGGAACATCTCCTCCCCGTTGACCGTCAAGCATCCGTACTCCTCGCCTCTGGAGAGGAACGCCGTCACCGGCGGATTGTATATAAGATCAAACAGAAGCTGTCCTTCCCTCAGGCAACTGTAGTCAATTGGCGGCATGGCTTCCGTGAAGGGTGCCATGCCAACCGGTGTTGTGTTGATTATTACACCTGCTTCGCTGATCATGTATCCAGGAAGGTCATCATAGGTATAGCCTCCGCGGACTGGCTTTCGCGACACAGGCACAGCAATAATGTTCAGGTCAATGAGAGTGTGCATCACGCTCTTCGACGCACCACCGGTACCAAGAACCAGTGCGCTGTCAGGCAGGGATGTCAGGTTGCCAAGAAGTGATTCCCTGAAGGCCGGAGCATCTGTGTTATAACCCTTCAGCCAGGCTTTCCCGCCGCGGCGGGTTACCTTTACCGTGTTAACTGCGCCAATTTCAGCAGCAACAGGATCAACATCATCGAGGTATTCCAGCACCTTGACCTTCCAGGGAATTGTGACGTTGAATCCGCACAGGTCAGGTTCCCGTTCGAGCAATGACGGCAGCATGCCTATTTCCGGAAGCTCGAACTTGCGGTAAGAATGGAGGGAGAGGTTCTCCCTTGCAAATTTTTCAGTGAAGTGTTGCTGAGAAAATGAATGCCCGAGCGGAAATCCTATGATTCCGTACAGCTTCATTTCATGTTTTCCGGCAGGAAACTGAAGAAAGTATCGCTTCTCAGTCCCAGCCGCAGTGATTCGAGAGCAATTATCTCGTTAGGAGCTATGTTCCCGAGGCTGACATTGGCGCCGAAGTTTGTTATAAACCACGCCTGCTGCTGTTTCAGCGGTGCTTCCCACAGTACATTTTCAAAACCTATCTCCCTGGAGATTGCGCTGATGAGATCCTTGTTAACCGAGCCGTCATCATTGTAAATGCCTATTGTGCCCGATTCGCGGGCCTCAGCGATTACTTTAACCGAACCCGCCTCAAGTTCAGCCTTCATCATCTCCACCCACTGAGCGGGGGTATAGATTATATTTTTCTTTTTCGAGCCTACCTCGGAGATTACGGTGAATTCCCTGGAGAGCTCTCTGATATAATTAAGTTTTTCGCTGTGATCAAATTCATAGGAACCGTCGGAGATCTCAACCATTGTGATGCCTGCATTCTTCAGAAGATCAACGTACCCGGTGTACATTCCCCTGATTATGAATGCCTCAAACAGTGTTCCTCCGAAGTAGACTGTCATTCCTGCATCATGGTAGGTTTTAATCTTCTTTTCCACATTCGGGGTTATCACCGAAGTTCCGAATCCCAGCTTCACGAAGTCGACATAAGCGCTGCCAACTTCTGCAAAATCTTCGGCCTCCCTAAGACTCAGTCCCTTATCCATAACCATCGTGAGCCCCTCTTTTCTGGGCTTCGGAGGCCTCTCCGGAATATGTGTCAGAAGTTCTCTTGCCAGTTTCATATGCTAATTGGTTTTCCTGAACAGTCGTCTCATTGCATTGGTCAGCTTCTCCTCCGGAAGGAGTACAGAATACTCTTCAAGGAGCTCATTATCAATCCTTACCGCCCTGACCAGGTTGCGTGTGGCTTCAGTCATATTGCCAGTATGGAGGTATGCGGAGGCCAGCAGGAAGTATATTCCGGGCAGGTCTCCGCTGATTTTCGCGGCTTTCTTGAGGATACGGATGGCGCCCCTGTAAGCTCCTGTCATCATAACCACTATGCCTGTCTCAATCCAGGCTTCGTCATAATAGCCGTCAATTATCAGGGTTTCGATAAAACATCTGACTGCCTCCATGACATTTCCATTCATTATGTGAGCCTTCCCGAGGGAGAACCAGTAGTCAGGGTTCTCGGGGTCGAGCTCGATGGCTTTCTTCAGTGGAGTGATGCTCTCTGCGGGCCTGTTGCGCGAAAGTGACAACAATCCCAGACCGTACCAGGGATCAGGAAAATCAGGTGTAATATCTATAGCCTCGGCGTAATACTTGCGAGCCATTGTCTCATCTCCTGTCTTGTCATAGCACTCGGCAAGGTATGTCAGGCCCTCGAGGCTGTCAGGCTCCTCCTCAACAAACTGGCGGTAGACATCCATGGCTTCGGTGTATTTTCCAAGGTTGCTGAGGATGTTTGCCTTGTTAAAAAGGGCGAAGGTGTTATCCGGATTCAGTGCAAGGGCAAAGTCATAAGCCTCGAGAGATTTGCCGTAATCACCTGTTTTGTTGTATATTATGCCGAGGTTGTACCACGCACTGTCAGAGTAAGGATCCTCGTCGAGATACTGTGTATAGTACTTAATGCTGGTCCTGTGATCACCCTTCTTGTCGTACGCGTATGCGAGGTCATAGAGATGAGCCGGAAAATCAGGTTCAAGCTCGGTCAGCCTTTGGAGATACGGGATCATCTCCTCATGAAAATTGAGGTTCTGAAGTACTGAGGTGATGCTGTACAGTATGTTTTCCTGGTCCTCTGAATCCGTATCAAGGGCAATGTCGAACATCTTACGGGCTCCGGCAATATCACCCAGCATTGCGAGCGCTGTTGCCTTGCAAAGGTATATGTCACAGTTGCCAGGCTCGATGCTTTCAAGCCGTTTGGCTATTGTAAGAGCCTCTGTGGCTCTTCCCTTCTCCAGGAGTACGCGGGCCTTCCTTATGAGTATCGGAACGGAGTTGGGATGGAGTTCACATGCCAGTGAGGTTGCCTCAAAGGCGTGAACTGGATTGTTTCCCTCCAGGTAATAGTCTATAATAGTCTCAAACTCATTGACATCGAAATAACAGGTCTCCTTATTCTTCCGCATTCTTTCAAACCGGAGAATCACCTCATCCAACTCACTGTCGTGCACAAAACCGGATCTTTCTTCTTCCATCTCCCCGAAAAAATATTCTGCAAATGTAACATTTAATTAGTTCGGTTAGCCCGGACCGGGCATCAATTATCAACAGGCTTCTGTTTTTATAAACATGATAAACAGGTGTTTGTAAAAAAAATATATGGATCACGCAACCTATTGGTGCCGGTTTCCATCTTACAATTGAGTTCAGAAGCTTACCCTCAAACCAAATATTACCCTAGAATTAACCTGAATTCTACCTTCTGAAACCGGGCCCAGGGTCCGGTTTTTTTCATTTTGCCCATATTAAACATCTTTGCTGCCCGTTATTAAATAAACGACTGTCATGACCAGCAGCAGGTTATTTGTTTCTATTACTGTTATTTTAGTTATGACGCTCCTCACGGGCTGCCGGAAAGAGCCGTTGAAAATCAACTATGAGCTGGGCATCTTCCCTGATTCTTTAATAGCTCTTGAGGGCCTCAACACAGAGTTTGACGATTACAATATGGATATTGAGGCAGGGCGGATTAATTCAAGCCGTCAGGTGGTCTTCTCTTCGAACAGGCAAAGCGCGGGAGGTGAGTTCGATCTCACCTGCGGGATGATATTCTACTCATTCGGGCAGACAACCGGTTCATTTCAGCTTGAATCAGAAATGGTGAATGATAATTTTCTTGACAGGCTCACCACGGCATTCAATAACAATGGCGACCAGTTCGGTCCTTTAAGGTTTTTCAATGGCCGCAACGGGCTCGAGTACATGGCGGCTGCAACCAGGACTGCGGAAAACGGCCTCGATATAGTTTACACAAGCTATATCCCTGCCTTTGCCAGTCTGCCGGTGGTTAAAGCCCCTGTCGGGGCGACACTGTTCAACGGACCGTCTGATGATGCATACCTCTCGCTGGGAACCACGCTTGACACAGCCTGGTTCTGCTCTGACAGAGGCGGTGATTTCGATATATACATGCTCAGCAGACCGGCAGGAATGAGCCTCGACGAATGGTTCCTCTCTCCTGCGGCAGTGCCGGCAGCCGTTGACAGCATAAACAGCACAATGGATGAAAAGTGTCCCTTCGTAAGGAACAGGTATATGGTATTTGCGTCTGATATGCAAGGCGGGATGGGTGGTTTCGACCTGTACTACTCTGTGTTCCGCAACGGGAAGTGGAGTTCACCTTTCAACATGGGGCCTGCGATCAACTCAGCAGCGAATGAGTACAGGCCTGTGCTTGGTATCGACCTGAAGTTCGAAAACTTCTTCCTTATCTTCTCTTCGGACAGACCGGGGGGCAAAGGGGGTTACGACCTCTATTTCACGGGCATAAGCCTTCCGTAGGCTTTTCAGGTGATTATGCCGGTATGTCTGACTGTCACCGGTAAAGAACAACAAAATCCTTTGAATACGCTTATTTCCTGCAGGCCTTCAGTGTGTTCAGCAGCAGGGAGACCCTGGTCATAGGGCCCACGCCCCCGGGAACAGGTGTAATCCAGGAGCATCTTGGCGCTACATTCTCAAAATCAACATCGCCCTTCAGCCTCCATCCTGCCCTTGTATCAGGGGCATCGACACGTGTTGTGCCAACATCTATGACAACCGCTCCCTCCTTAACCATGTCAGCAGTTATGAATCCCGGCTGCCCGATGGCAGCAATTATTATATCTGCCCTTCTGACAGTCTCTGCGATGTTGCGGGTGCGGCTGTGTACAACTGTGACGGTTGCATCGACACCTTTCTGTGAGAGCAGTATGCTCACAGGCCGGCCCACGATGTTGCTGCGGCCCACCACAACGCATTCAGCGCCTTTAAGGGGTACGTTGTAGCGTTTCAGCAGTTCCATGATACCTGCAGGTGTCGCCGAGACAAAGGACGGCAGTCCGGCAGCCATCCTGCCTACATTGACCGGGTGAAATCCATCCACATCCTTATCCGGGCTGATTGTCTCGATTACCCTGTGCTCGGAGATATGGTCAGGCAGTGGCAGCTGAACGATCAGTCCGTCAAGCTCCGGGTCACCGTTCAGCTCCATGACCTTGTCAAGCAGTACCTGTTCACTCACGGTTGCAGGCATTCTTATCAGGGTTGACCTGAATCCCACTTCCTCGCAGTCCTTCACCTTATGCGAGACGTAGGTCTCGCTTCCGCCGTCATTTCCGACGAG
>CAZOHL010000085.1:0-10454 GCA_964579645.1 uncultured Rikenella sp.
CGATCCCCTATGCAGTGGTACTTGTAAAGGGACTACGGGGAGTTGGAACCAATACCGACGCTGACGGGAAATACTCCCTCAGCAATGTTCCGGCCGACGCTGTACTTGTGTTCAGTTACGTCGGTTACAAAACGCAGGAGATTCCGGTTTCAGGCAGGTCGGTCATCAATGTCGAGATGGCCACTGATGCTCTTGCGCTTGACGAAGTGATAGTTGTTGCCTACGGTACTTCAACAAAGGGCACATTCACAGGTGCCGCCAGCGTCCTGAATGCTGACGCTATCAAGGATGTACCGACGCTTTCTTTTGAAAATGCAATGGGCGGCAAGATCGCGGGTCTTCAGATTACAACCCTTTCGGGCCAGGCCGGTTCCACTTCGTCAATCAGGGTGCGCGGGGTTGGCTCTATGTATGCATCAAATGAACCTCTTTATGTTGTTGACGGTGTTCCTGTGATATCAGGTAACGTCTCCCAGATGGGTATCTATACAACCAGCAACGTAATGAGCGCGATAAACCCTAATGACATCGAGTCTATTACTGTACTGAAAGACGCTGCCGCCTCGGCCCTGTACGGTTCGAGGGCAGCCAACGGGGTGATTGTTATCACCACCAAGCAGGGGAAACAGGGTAAGCCCGTAATCAACTTCAAGGCTTCCGTGGGGATTACCCCGTCATTCGCTACAGACAACTACGAGGCCGCAAGCACTGAGCAGCAGGTTGAACTCTATTATGAAAACTTCTGGAATGCAGGTATTCTATACGACGGCATGAATTATGAGGAAGCCAGTGCCAGTGCCCTGGCGCAGCTCAACAAGAGGTTCAACAAGCACGGCTATACCTTCGCGGCTCCTGACAATACAGTCAATTCCCTGGTCATCGGAGGGGAGAGGGCCGGCAAGTACTTCGACTGGGAGGATGTGCTGTTCCGTACAGCTGTATACCAGGCATATGACCTGTCTGTCAGCGGAGGTACCGAGACTTCAAATTACTTTACTTCATTCTCATATACAAATGACCTCGGCCGCAGTGTCATCAACGCCTTTGACCGCATCACCGGAAGGATGAATTTTGGTCAGAAGATAGGGAAATTTATCGAGCTGAACACAAATATTAATGTCAGCAACAGTAAGAAGGAGGGTTTCAATGACACCCGCGCACTGGGCAACAACTATTTTCTGCAGAGCCGTAACCTGCTCTGGGGACTCTACTGGCCAACCGACTATGTAACAGGATTGCCCTGGACGGCCAGGTACGGCAGCTACGCCTACAACCCGGTATACTACAACAATGAGTGGGAAAACTGGTCGAAGACCCAGAGGGTATTTGCAAATGAGACGGTTACTGTAAAAATACTTCCTGAACTGATTCTCAAATCTATCTTCTCATTTGACAACACCCACACCCTCGATCACCTTTATTACAGTGCGCTGCACTTCAGCGGCACAACCACCCAGGGTTCGGTTACTGAGAACAGCACAAAGATCAATGAGCTTGTCTCTTCAACCACTCTCAGCTACAACAAAAGCTTTGGCGGAGTACACAATGTCAGCGCCCTGGTTGGCTGGGAAGTTGCAAAGAACCAGACTGATTATCAGAGAGCTACCGGCACGAATCTGCCCACCAGCGCCCTTCATACTGTAGCCACTGCCGGCAAGCTTGATGCCAGCGCCTATTATTGGGGCAATACGATGGCTTCGATGCTCTCACGCGCTGAGTACAACTATGACAACAAGTATTATCTTTCAGCTTCATTCCGCCGTGACGGATCATCAAAACTCGGTCCGAAATCGCGCTGGGGTAACTTCTGGTCGGTTGCAGGATCATGGAGAATTGACCAGGAGAGCTTCATGGAAGACGTTCCTGTCATCAGCAGTCTAAGGCTGAGGGCTTCTTATGGTATTAACGGAACCCTGCCTCCAAGCGACTACGGATGGCGCTCACTGACCAGCTATGCCAACAAATACATGGAGCAGCCCGGCAGCAGTGTAAGTTCAATTGCAGATGCAGACCTGTCATGGGAGACGAACTACACCTCGAACCTTGCACTTGAATTCGGGGTATTTGATCAGAGACTTACCGGTTCACTGGAGTTCTTCAACAGGAATTCCAAGAATCTTCTTCAGCAAGTTCCAATCTCAACTGTGACCGGATTTTATACCACAATTGATAACGTTGGTGAGATCAATAACCGGGGATTAGAACTTGAAGTCTACGGTGAAATAATTAAAGCAGGCGGTTTCACATGGAACGCCGGACTCACCGTCTCACATATAAAGTCAACCGTGACGGAGCTCTACGGCGGGAAGGATATAATTTGGCCTGAGCCTACCGGTGGAGATAACCGTACGAGGTTCATATACACCGAGGGTGAATCGACACTGGCCATCTACGGACTTGAGTGGGCAGGAGTGGAGGATGCAACGGGCCTTAACGTATGGTTCCTAAATAATGATGAAGAACCGGACCTGATAGTTGACGGCAGGCCGGCAACATATGACTACACAGATGCAGATGAGGTAATCATTGGCGATGCCCATCCCAAACTCTTCGGAGGACTGAATACCGATTTTGGGTGGAAGGGAATCTCGCTCTCGCTCAACTTTATGTACAAGCTGGGTGGTCATACCTACGATGCTGCAGGCAGAGACATCAACGATGATGGTTATTACTGGGAAAGGATAATGTCACTTGACGCATATGAAAACAGGTGGACTCCTGTGAACAAGGATGCCATATATCCTCAGCGTGTGGCCATTGACATGGAAGATGTGAACCAGAAGAGCAGCAGGCATATGCATCCTGCCGACTTTACAAGACTGAAAAATATAACTCTCGGCTACAGCCTGCCTAACGATCTGCTTAGCAAGGTAAAATTGTCAGGCGCGAGAGTCTACTTCAACGGAGCTAATTTGTGGACTCTCGCAGCCTGGAAGGTTTATGATCCCGAGGTAAACGAATACGGTTCCAGGGGCTGGGAAATGCCGATAGGGAAAACTTATACATTCGGCATTGAAGCCAGTTTCTAATCCTAAAAAGGTACTACGATGAAAAAGATAACAATAATACTTACAGTGCTGGGTCTCATGCTGATCACATCATGCGAGGATTTCCTTGATGTAAAACCAAGCACTTCCGCGGCTTCGGAGACTTCAATCACAAATGCCGCTGATGCCAAGGTGGCCATCAACGGGCTGATGAGAAAGATGACTTCTTCCCTGTATTACGGGCGAAACTTTGTGATATATGGCGATGCCAAGGGAGGCGATTTTGCCGTCCGTTCACAGGGCAGGGGCCTTGATTACTATTATTCATTCAACCACTCTGCTACTTCAGGGTCTGGTTCTGGGTTCTGGGAACAGATTTACAACTGTATCCTGCAGGCCAACAACCTGATTATGAACATTGAGAAGATGGAAGCAGAGGACAGGGGAAGCGCCACTCTCAGCGAGTACAAGGGTATGGCACTTACTGCCAGGGCGCTCATGTATTTTGACCTGGTCAGGCTGTACGGCAAGATGTACAACATGGATAAGGCTTCATACGGCGTGCCGCTGGTGCTCGAACCACTCGATGCATCAGCCCAGCCCACCAGGGCCTCAGTAGAGGAAGTATACACCCAGATCCTCACTGACCTGACCACCGCAGCTCCTCTTCTCTCGAAGAACAAGGTCAACGGCTACATCAACTACTACGCCAACAAAGCCATCGAAGCGCGGGTGCATCTGTTCAAGGATGACTTCGCTGCCTGCCTGGCTGCCGCCGAAGATGTAATCAACAGCGGGAAGTATTCACTCTATTCAAATACCGCCTGGGTTGGATCATGGGCCACCCAGTTCGGTACTGAATCGATCTTTGAACTGGCTATTTTTCCTGCTGAAGGAGACCTGACATCAGCATCTCTCGGATACTACCTGCTTCGCAACGGAAAGGTGACCGGAGCAATGGGATGGTTCATGGCAAGCGATTACTGGATTGCCAGGATGAACCAGGATCCTACTGACATCCGCTGGGGCGTGATGGACTATGATGAGTCTTCGACAACCAGGTTCGGCTCCTGCTTTAAGTATGTGGGAGGCTCAGCAATGGCTGGAGACAAAGCTTCGCGTTCGGCAGTCAACATTAAGGTGATTCGCCTTTCTGAGTTGTATCTCATTGCTGCCGAGGCTGCCCTGCGGTTGCCCACTCCTGACAAAACCAAGGCTGCGGGTTACCTTAACCAGATAAGAAAAAGATCTCCCGGTCTTGCCGCTGCCACAGACGCAACTGTTACAGTAGACATGATAATCGATGAGAAGAGCAAGGAGTTCTTTGCCGAAGGCCTCAGATACTTTGACATGCTCAGGCTCAACAAGACCATCGAGCTCAACGATGAGTTCATCTCTCCGGCAGTTGTAATCACGCATCGTGAGAAAACAATTGACAGGACATTCTACAAGACGATCCTGCCGATTGATCAGGCTGAACTGGATGCTAACCCTGCAATTGTACCACAACAAAACCCCGGCTATTAGATATCTGGGGATTTGATTCCTGGCAGGATCACCTGCAGGATCACCTGAAGAGAAAAAAGATGGGGATGTTCCACCCGGGACATCCCCATTTCATTATGGGATCAGAACAATCATCGTCTGATATAAAGATAGCCGCTCAGTGACAGGCCGTTTTCGGCCTTTATGATATAGAAGTAGGTGTCATCAGGCAGTGGTTCACCGTTGTAGTTTGTTCCGTGCCAGAGGTTGTCATAGTCAAGGTTCTCAAAGACAAGAGCTCCCCTGCGGTCAAACACAGTCAGCTCTACCTTTCCCAGTACCTCTATTCCCCTGAGTTCGAAATAGTCATTTTTGAGATCCATATCCGGTGTGATCAGGGATGGGACAACTATTTTCTTCACAGTTACAAGCAGCTCATCCGTTGCTGCAGGGCATACGCTGTTTGATACGGTCCACAGCAGGAGGTTTTCCCCCTGCGAGAGTTCTGTAACGGTTGTTTTTGCATTATTCGGATCGGCAAATGTGCCGGAACCTTCCTGCACTGACCAGGTACCTGTCGAATTCTCATCAGGTTCGGTTGCCTCGAGCGAGGTGGTGAAGACAAAAGTCAGCTCCTGGTCCGGCCCTGCATTTGCTGTGGGTTGCTGGTATGCTGTTACTGTGACCGGACTCACTGCGGAGCATCCGCCGGGGATTGTGCCCTTGATGTAGTAGGTTCCTTCGGTGGCTGCTGAGGGAGTGCTCAGAGGAATGGTAGCCTGGACATCTCTCCAGTAGGTGAGGGTGAGGTTTGGTGTTGAACCTGAAGTTACGGCCGGTCGTGTCAGATCAGCTGTTCCCGGCGCACAGACCGGTTCAGGATTATGGATCACAAGTGTCGGGAATGGTCCGGGCTGAGAATTTATAACAACATCAGATGATACTGCCGATGTGCATCCGCCGGCATTGGTTACTGTAAAATTGTAGGAACCCGTATTCAGCCCGTTTACAGTATAAGTTGTGCCCGAGCCATTTATGATGATGCTCCCCGGGAAACGGGTGAGTGTCCATGTGCCTGTAGCAGGCAGGCTGCCCAGCACGACGCTTCCTGTAGGCAGGTCACAGGTCGGGTGTGTTATTGCTCCCGGCACGGGAGGAGTTGGTGTGTCAGGCTGTGGTGTGATTGTCACGCTCTGTGACGGCGCTGAAGTGCACCCGGTGGCGTTGGTTACAGTAAATGTATAGGTGCCGGGCTGAATTCCTGTCAGTGTTGTGCTGGTACCGGTGCCCAGATAGGTTACGCCGTCAGGCTGCCTTGTGAGGGTCCATGATCCCGACGCGGGAAGTCCTGAAAGTACAAGACTCCCGGTGGAGACGTTGCATGAAGGCTGGGTGATTGTGCCCACTATCGGAGCCCCTGCTATGTCAGGACCCTGTATGATGGTTACTCCTGCAGATGGTCCGGAGGTGCAGCCCGCTTCGTTCGTGACTGTGAATGTGAATGATCCTGCAGGTAGACCGGTAATAACAGTACTGCTGCCCGAACCCGTTGTAACAACTCCGCCGGGGCTGCGTGTTATGATCCACTGGCCGGCAGGCAGCCCGCTCAGCTGAACGCTGCCTGTGGGAGATGCGCATGATGGCTGGGTTATGTTACCTCTCACGGGAGGAGAGGGTATATCCGGTGCTTCGTTTATAACCACATCTGATGAGGGTGGCGAGGTACAGCCCTGTGAATTGGTGACAGTGAAATGAAATGTCCCTGCCCCGAGGCCTGGCACGTTCAGGGTAGCACCACTGCCGTTATAGGTTTGTCCGCCGGGATAGAGTGTGACAGTCCAGTTGCCTGTTGCAGGTAGGCCGCCAAGCAAAACACTGCCTGAGGGAGTTTCACATGTTGGCTGGATGACCCCGTCAATCACAGGAGCAGAAGGTGTGTCAGGAGCCTGTGTGATTACTATCTGACCGGAGGGGACTGATGTGCATCCGCTCTGGTTGGTTACAGTATAACTCCAGGTGCCGGGTACCAATCCCGTAACAGTATAGGATGAGCCACTTCCTGTCAGTATTTCTCCGTCCTGAATCCGTGTGAGTATCCATGTGCCTGTTCCCGGCAGGTTCTCCAGAACCACGCTGCCGGTGCTGACATCGCATGAAGGCTGTGTGATACGGCCCACCCTTGGAGCCGGAGGATTTGCGCATTCGATCTTTACAATGTAATCCTCTACCTCACCTGAGGTGGCGCTCCCGGTGCTGCCATAAGCAGGATCATTTGTTGATCTGGGCCCGAACCTGAATCTGGCGAAAGTAGGCCGGGAAGCAATTGCGGTTGCAGGAACTGTTATTTCAAGGTTATAAGATCCTGATCCTCTTCGCACGTCTGTAGCGACTCTTTCTACCTGATCATCAAAATCTCCGTCCCCGTTCCAGTCAATCCATGCATTCAGGTAAGCATTTGAAAACCAGGGGGTGGAGACTGTGTACCTGATCGTTGCCTTTTCTCCCTGTATAAGTGAAGGAATTGAAACTCCGTCTTCGTCATCAATCCCGTTAAGGTCATCGCCGTTTGCTTCGTCTGAGTGCTGGCTTCCTTTTTCAGCATCAACCTGGCCACCAAGATAATAGGAGGTTATGGCATGGTCAGCAGAACCGTAGCTTGCCGGGGCGTCTCCAAAATCATGGTCATCAGCCTGGGGTATCATGGCAGCTATGGGGAAAGTTTCCGGGGCAGCAGGGATCCTGTATTCCCTGGTGTTTCCTGCCGGAATGCTGAAAGCTGTCAGAAAGGGCAGTACAAGGAGCAATATTCTTATTTTGTTTTTTTTTGCCATTCCTTTTCTTAACTGACCCGGACATCAGAGTGCCGGTCCTAAAAAGCTACAAGTTAGAGACGACAGAAGGTATATGCAAAGATAATTTGATTGGTTGATAATTACTGTTTTTAGCTGAAGGTACCCGCAATTGCATTTTCCGGCCATTTGCGCCCAGCAATCCTGCTGTGCAGCATAAAATCCTATTTGACGAATAAGTGCAATCAGTTGATAAATAAACCAGTGAAAATGATAAAAGTTTTTGCTGAGAAATAAATTTGATAATAACGACTGACTGTCATAATTTTATGGTATGCTATATTTTTCAGGAGACAAAAAGATCCGATTTATATTTTCAAAAAAGGGAGGAATCTATTATGACTGACAGGATGAAAGAAAGTTCGCCATCGTCTGGCGCGGTTTATGGGCTGGGACTTATAGGCGCAGCCATTTATTTTATTTCTGGTGCGACGGGATTCTGGATGGGGGTGCTGGGTTTCCTGAAAGCTATCGTCTGGCCGGTTTTCCTGGTGCTCGAAGCATTCAGGAGCCTGGGGGCTTAATGAATCGTTTAAGGAAGAGCTGACACCTTCCATTTATTTCTGACAGGGCAGATTCACGCTGATTATTACCGCATTTCCTCTGCGACAGTCTCCTTCTGGGCTTCGCCGCAGTAGCGGCATATCTTTGCGCTCAGCTGGATTTTCTCTCCGCAATTCGGGCACTCCTTAAGTTCTCCGCTTCCGGACATAAGCTTCTCTTTCTCATCTGCTATGATTCCCTGGAACAGGTTGAGCTCCGAATCAGTAATGAATTTAACAGGTTGAGCCATGCTGCCACCTGCATATTCTATAATCAGGTATCTTTTCCTGAGTTTAATGATGAGCCAGATGCCCGCGGCAATTGATACAGCCGCAATGACAAGCATTATGTAAGTTGATTGACGGACATCGGAAAGAAGGCCGAGGGTGGCCGCCAGTATACCGAATGCAATCAGTGATCCTCCCGGAATGGGTTTTGTTATCTCCTTGCAGGCGGTACCTGTAACATCATGAAGGCTGACAATCTTTTTTCCCCGGGTTGCCCTGAGCCCTCCGCCGTAAATTCGTGAACGTGACTCGTACAATCGTCCAACCTGGTAAATCCTTTTGTCTGAAATTATAATGGCGGAATCTGACAGATCGTCATCCACCAGCAGCGATGAGAAATAATCCTGACCCAATATCGCAGTGAACTTTTCGTGCTGCGATGCAAATAGGTTTTTGTAATTATATTTCATCGATTTTGTAAGTTATGCAGCAGGTCTCCTGCAGCCTGCATTTTTCCCATCGCCTGCCCAAATTTCGCGAATAAAGCTCATAGTTTGAGCGGTTCAGCCCTCAAATAGAGGATAATTTTGACCAACAATACGACTAAGAGGATTAATGGACAGAGTTCTTATGTTACATACCCGCGGCTCTCTTTTACCTGCCACCCTTACTCGAAATGCAGCGACAACACCCAGATTCGTGATTTCAGTTTCTCAATTGTGTTGCAGTATTCAGGGTACTCAGGATGAGGATCATGAGCAAGAACATCTGTAATACCGTTTGACATCTTCAGCTCCAGGGAGAGCCTTAGATCACCCATGTAAAAACTGGCTCCCGTGCCTGCCTCATAATACAGGTCTGGTTTGTTCAGCCTGAGGTAAACAGGGCGTTCAAGGCGGTATTTTTCAAGCGCATAGAAATCATACCTGTAGTTTATGCCTCCTACGATATATGGCTTTATATTCCGCATTCTCCACCCGTACCTGAGGAGCAGGGGTACCTCGATGAAGCTCGATTCTACCTTCTGCGGGCTGAAGACCGTATCATGCACACGCTCAGACGAGTAGTTCACATTCCTTTGTCCGAAGGATATGCCCGGCAGCAGCCTTATGTCAAAAAACTGGTTAAGCCTGAAATTCAACGCCAGGTGTATATTCAGACCGGGAAAAACAGAACCCCTGATTGGGTACACCGAGTCTGTAAGGGTAAACTGCTCCGAGGGATTTATTCCGAATGTCATTACGTTGAATCCGAGAGTATATCCGGCATTGAAGAAATTCTCATCCTCCCACGGACCGTCAGAAGAAATCCGGTTCTGCCCTGACACGCCAAGCCCAAACATCATCACAACTGCTGCAAAACTGAATTTTATCAGACACTTATTCATAGCGAAAGATGCAATAAGGTACGGGGATGCAAGATAGTAAAACTGATCGACTCCGGCTATGTCTGGATTCAGGTGTCATGAATGAACCCGGGGCGTGTCGCGGGCAGATCAGAATGGCGTACAGACGTAGCCGTATGACTCAAGCTTGTTTTTGGAGGAAGAGTTGCATACCTGCTGCCACTCGTTTGGATTATGCGGATTCTCGCAATACCAGCATATCTCAACAGTATCGCATGATGCGAAGCTCAGCATGTATATAACCAGAATGACTCCCGCAAGACGGAAGGCTGTTTTCATCAGCGCAGATTTCCTAATCAATTTTCTCCGGACTTTAAGGTTCATGATGATCAATTGTTGTCAGGGATTAAAACGAGTCTTGTCATGTAATATTCACCGTTGTGCCATGCAGTGACAGTGTATGCACCAGGCGCAAGTCCCTGCTCTGACAGGTCAATAAAGGCAGCGCCTTCGATATCCAGAACAAGTGCAGTTGTACCTGTACCCGATATGAACCGGAGTTTCATGGGTCCGGCGATCTCCTCTCCAACATCTATTAAAACCCTGCCGCTGGTGGGGTTGGGATAGATCCGGAGCACACCCCTGCCGCCGTTGGCGAGTCTTTCAATTGCCGTGGAAACCGGGTCATCGGCAAAAGGTGACCCGCCCTTATTCATCGAGCGTTTCCAGTAGGAGGCGAGATCAGGATTACCTGACGGGTCTGCGGCCTGTGATACCAGAGAGTAACCATCTCCGTCTGTCTCAGCCGGCCATGGTGATTCATCAGAGAATGTGAACGAAGTAATCCTGTTGCCGTTTTTATCAGTAACAAGCAGGTATTCCCCCGCGTTTGAAAGATTACCGCTGTAGTTGCCGCTGGGACTCATCCCGTAGTAAGAATAAAACTCTTCAGGCTTGGAGGCTACCACCCAGAATCCTTTTGGCGGAAGCATTATTCCGTCCGGAATCCTGTGGTAAA
>CAZOHL010000085.1:10554-13645 GCA_964579645.1 uncultured Rikenella sp.
ACCACCCAGAATCCTTTTGGCGGAAGCATTATTCCGTCCGGAATCCTGTGGTAAACAGCGGTGTCAAGGGTAATTCCGGAAATGTTTATTGCACCCTTGCCCGTATTCTTAAGTTCGATGAATTCAAGGTCCTTGCCGTCGACAGTATCATTACCCGTAATCAGGTCGGCAGGGTGGTAGTGCAGCTCGGTTATCCTGAGTTTACTGTAATCTTCTATGACTGCAATAAATCTCACTTCCTTCAGAGGGCTCCAGGTCTGTCCGTCAAGGATGCGCGACCTGAAGATCATTGATCCTGACACTCCCAGGGTTGAGCCGTTCTGAGCAATCAGAGCCTTTGACGAAACCGTTCCGCCCGGCTGGCGGGGATCACTGCCGTCTGTTGTGTAGTAGATTTGTCCCCTGCTGTTGGGATTCTCAAGGCTGACTGTCAGCGGTGTGTATACAACCTTCTCTTCCCATATTGTAAGCCCTGACTCTCTAACCATTGTAGGTTCAAGTGACGGGTAGAGTCCGGCTGATTTCAGCTGGCTCTTGACTATGTCAGATCTGAGCGGGAAGAAATTATTTACAAGGTCCGTAACTTCCGGGAGCCAGTTGTCAATCTTGTCCATGGGGAGCTGGGTTTTTGAATCGCCCCAACGCGCTGATTCAGCTATTATAGCCATCTCTACCTCTGCCTTCCTGGCGTTGAACCGGTTGATGCATTTGCCAGGCGAGAGTACCCCCCCTGCAGTCAGGTGCTTATAGGCCCTGTCTGCAAAGCGAAGTCTGTACTCAGCATTTGAGGTGAGCCTGTAATGCAGCCATTGTGGCTGGAAGTTGCTGATTCCCGAAACGGTCATCGCCGGGTTATTTATAGTTACCCTGTTTTCATTGATACCATTGCTCAGTGAATATGGCTTCACGAACATGGAATGTTCCGAATCATGTGCAACGAATACGTATCCTTCACCCTTGTTTTTCCGGTTCAGTATGGCAAAGTAGTTGTTGGCCATGGCATTGCCGTAAAATGCGGAGACAGGTGCGTCGAAATTGCCTGTATAGAAAATAACCAACATGTAATCGATCAGGTTGTTAATGTCGACCCATACTCTTGTGTTCTTTACAGGTTTGCCGTTTTGATCCTTCCCCTCAAGGGCGTAGTAATCAGCGTTTGATGCAAAGCCACGGTTACAGCGGTTGTAGAGTTCCTGCCATGACTCCATTGTGCCGTCAGTTGCCTCATTCCAGTAGGGCCATGACTCGACTGATACTTTAATGACGTCATAATCATCTTCTCCGTCACCGAAATACGTTTCGGCATAGTCGGCATCAGGCCTTTCCTCTGTCTGAAACAGGCCCCAGTACATACCGTTGAGATAGAGGTGATAATATCGCCCGCGTGTATAAGGCTGGCCCATATCGCGTTGCGTATCCCTTGAAAAAATGTCTCTCAGGAAAGTGTTATGGGTATCACCGTCTTTGCTCCATGAATAATTCTGTTCTGTTCTCAGGTCAACCTTGTCGAACTCTGCCGCGCCCTCATCGCCGAACAGCGGATACATGAGCTTGCCCGGACCATACTCCTTCCTGAAGAAGAGTCTGAAAGCATGTTTTGGGTTATCCTGGGTTCTGCTGGCACCTCCGCGGATGCGAACACCTGCGTTTACTCTGAAGCCGACTGAATTGTCAGGATTTATGAGCTCCAGCGAGCACTGTCTCTCCCATTCCTCACCGTGCATGTAAGCGTTGACGTAGATGCCCCGGGCAGGGTCGAACATATCCGGGTTCTCGGTCACGAGTGAAATTGAAGGTATATCTGTCAGGCTTGCCTTCATCTGCTGACTGTACCTGGGGTCATTAATTACGTCGGGATCCATCCCCAGGTCAATTAACTGGCCATTGACTGAAGATGTTGGCCAGTCTCCCCCTGGGTGGCCCTGGGTGAGTACCCTGTCGAGGAAAATGAATGATTTTGTGACGGGTCTCGAGGGGGTATAGCCGTCAGTAACAAGTGAGGCACGTACAATGAATACCGGTGTGACCGGGCGGCCCGCGGATGCGGCCGGATCAATCCGCAAGGTAACAGCCTCACTACTCCTTATGGCGGTTGACGAAGTCTGGGGATTGCTGCTGTCGATTGTATAGATGACATCATACCCTCCCTGGCCGGATGAAATTACAAGGTCAAACGGCGTTTCACAGAATCCGGCTTCATGATCAAAATTCAGTGGCAGTGTCTCAGGCACCTCAGGCAGGGAGAGTGCCGCATCCAGGGCAATGTCAATAAGGAAGTCAGAACTGTTCATCGAAACGTTGAATGCCTGTATGCAAAGCAGGTTTGTCCCTTCGACAAGAGTCACGTCAGCAGAATCAAGATAGAAAGTCTCAAAGGTGCCCGATTCGTGGTTTGCCGTTGCCAGACCATTGTATGACAGGGAGGAAGGAGCGTTGCGGCTCATGACCCTGCTACCGTTGACCCAGATTACAAATCCGTCATCATAATTGACCCGGAACCTTAGGGTCTTGATTCTGTCTGTTGAAAATGCGTTGAATGTACTCCTCATGTAAAGTGTTGAGTAGTTGTTCATCATGTCAGTGAGCACTACTCCGCCTGTTCCGTCCCCGTAACGGAAAGGGGCGTTTCCCTGGCTCCATTCCGAGTCATTGAACTCAGAGGTCATCCAGTCTGAAGAAAGGCTGGCAGCGGCGGAACCTTTAAGGTATTTGTACCCGGAACCGGAGCCAAAATCGATCTGTCCCGCGGCAGCTGAACAAAGAAGGATTGTGAGGCTTATTGCGATTAGTCTGAGGCGCATCTCTCTACAACAATCCCGGGTGCAAGGCCATCAAACATCGGCAGCCCGATCCCCGGGGAAGGTCAAAAGTAGCTTTTTTTCCATTTATACGCCTCCGGGGAAAGGATGTTGCCTGAGGAAAGTTGATTAATAAACGATTTGCGTAGGGCAATACGTCAGTATGCCCGTTCAGGTGCAGCATTTTCCTGATGGTCTGTCCGTCACAGATCTAGTCCTTTTGGGCGGCCCTCAGAACTGTGCATACTCCACCCTGGATATTTTTCTGGCTGCCTTGAGGGTATCCTGCAACA
>CAZOHL010000086.1:0-13531 GCA_964579645.1 uncultured Rikenella sp.
CTATGTCAGCTGCTCACCCTTCAGGGTACCCATCGCCAGGCTGGCAGCAGCACAGGCAGCCATCAGGGCATCAAGGAAGTAAGCTTTATTCATGATAATGAGGGAAAGGAGGCACGTTTGGGCCTCCTTTTCTTTTAGCCGGCAGTACCAGTTGGCAGTTCGCCCGACCTGACTGCCGACTGCTGACTCTATTTTACCACTACCCACCTTCGTGAGGCATATCGCCAGGAGGCATCACCATCACTGCGGATACCAAGCCTCAGGGTGTAGACTCCCGGTGCAACTGACTGTGACGGATTGCAGGGAATGGAATGCTCTCCGGCACCCAGAGTTCCTGTAAAAAAAGATGCGGCAAGCCTGCCGTCAACTGCAAAAAGACTGATATCCACATGGCTGTCAGATAGAAGCAAGAATGACACCCGACCCTCTCCTCTTACAGGGTTGGGATACACAACGAGCTCTGCCATGTCATCCGGATAGTCTTCAATGCCGGTCGGGGTGAAAACCATTGCATCATCAAAGTACATCGTACCTGATTTAAGGCCATCATTGCTCTGCCTTACAACGATGCTGTGATACTGCCATTCACCGCTGCCGCCTATCGAGCTGACAGGAATTGCAATAAGGTCCCACCCCGCCCAGTTGATTGTTGTCGCCGGAACTACCTGGTTGACAGATCCTGGTGAGTAGAACCAGTATTCAAGACGGTTGTCGCTCAGATCTCCGTAGACCCACATGGCAAAAGTCTGGCTGGTGTTGCTGCCAATAAGTGGTTTGCTTGTATCAAACACCCTGCAGAGTCCTCCGTTGTCTCCGGTAAACAGATAATCAAGCCGGCCGGCAGGTGCATTCACCTTGAAGATATTATATGAAGCGGTAAATGTTGTCAGCGGATTGTCAGTCCCCACAGTGCTGCCACTGGCTTCCGGGTCCCAGAAAACACCGGGATTGTCAAATGTCTCGATTACATTTCCGGCCTGGTACGCATTCGTGCGTGTAGTAAATGTTGCGGCTGTCTGCGATCCAACGGTGACGCCTGACACATCCTTAACAGCAGGACCAATCTCGATTCTGTAGATACTGTTGCGTTCCAGGAGTGAAGCAAGTTCGAAACTATAGATTCCCTTCCCGTTCTGGCTCAAGAACTGTTCACCCTGCTTGACGAGCGGAGCCGACTGACTGTCAAGAAGAATTATGCCGGCGCTGGCTGACCCCTGGTCGAGTGGAGCGTCAAAGACCAGGGTAATTCTTGGAAACAGGGTGATGCTTGTCGCCCCCTGTGCAGGCCAGATTTTTTCAATTGCAAGCTTCGCTCTCTTTTTAGTCACGAAGCCTGCCTGGTACTCCTCAGCAAGGTGTATATTCCACCTTGAGGTGGCGGCAGTTGTCAGCCGGATGTTATAAGGTGTCCCGGAGGCAAATCCCGTTTTCGGTTTTACAGTCAGAATCCTGCTCCTTTGATCCCATTCATAAATGACACTAACTTCCGGCTCGAACACCAGGGCTGACTGAACAGCCAGCATGTTCATGGGTACATTGAATTTGAAGGTGAATGTCTGGTTGAACGGCAGGCTGTCGGTTGTGAAAGGAAGGCGTTCGGTGACTACCGGCACCCTGGCAGTATCGAATGAAGGAAGCAGATCTGCAATTGTGGTCATGCCCGGATTCACTACTGCAGTGACTGTGTCATTGTAGAAATCTGCCATGTCGCCAGCTATGACATCATAGTTGCCCGGAGGCAGGGAGTCAAACATAAAAAAGCCATTATTGAGGTTGTCAGTCACTACTGACCTTCCTGACGGCATCAGCGTGACTGTTGCCCCGTTAATCGGTGAGTTTTTATCCGGTGTCGCAGGGCCAAAGTAGTAGGGTGGAGAGGTCAGCTCGTCCCTGATGGTTCCGGCGATGATTCCCGTGGGTGAAGGACTTACATTATAGAATTGCTGCAATGCCCTGAGGATGGCCCAGGCCTCATGGTGAAGGTGACTCTCGTTGCGAAGCCTCCATCCTTCAGGTATATAATCATGGTACGATCCCTCGGAGAGCACTCCGGGCATGTTGAGGGTCCTCAGAACGCCCAGTCCCACCTGATCTCCCCATTCGGGATAAAAGGTCCAGTCGCCCTTAACCCATTGAAATGAGTGGGTCCAGCAGTTGCCCTTTTCATAAAGCTTCTCCCAGAGAATCTGCGCCATCGTTTTGGCGGCAGGGTAGACGGGAGAGTTGTCATAACCCCTGAAGAGCACCAATGGCTGGTTCCGGGTGCCGTCAAAGCCGTTGCTGTGGATTGAGATGAAGAAATCTGAATTAGCCTGATTTGCCATCTCAGCTATGACTGAAAGCTTTAGGTCATCGGAGGTGAAGTTTGTGGTCCGTGACATGTAAACGGTAGCATTGCGGCTTTCCAGCAGCTCCCGCAGGAAGAGTCCCTTGGCAAGGTTCCCCTCCGACTCCCAGAAGTCTGTTGCAACCATGTGCCTGTCATCACCGTCATTTCCGCCATGACCGGGATTAATAAAGATCTTCAGTCCGCTGAAATCCGACCTCTGGCTATAAAGCACTGCAGGCAGGCATAAAAGTGCAGCAGGCAGCCATCCCCTGATCCCTTTCTTCATCTGACTCTCACTTTCATCATGTAGATCTCCCCTTTGTCAGTGCAGAAGGCAATACGACTGTTGCCGGCGGCAAACGGGAACATCTCGGATCTGTCAGGGGTAGATGTAAATATTACCCGTCTTTTTCCACCAAGTGAATAATAGACAAGTTCGGAACTGGTTATCCTGTGGCCGTCATCCTTATCATCCATTCCTATCACTACCCTGTCATTGAACCACTTCGGAGCATTGATCCTGCCGAGGTCATGCAGAACCCTGCCGTCGGTATCACAGATGAATGTGCCTTGTCCCCGGTAGTTATAGAGGATTTTTGTACCGTCAGGTGAGAGTGATGCCCATATATAGAAGCCGTCTCCGTTGGGCATCAGGGGTTTTCTCTCACTGCCCCTGTACAGTACCGGCATCATATCCTCTGTAATAAGGAAGGCGCCGTCGTTACCTGATTTAAGGACCGGTCCGGCCTGTTCAATCTTTGTCCCATCCGCGGACCTGACAAGAACGCTGTTCCCCGCTACCGCCGGAGGCAGAACATCCCTCCCCTTCTTCAGCAGCACCACTTTGGTCCCTGTGGAGATGTCAAAACTGCTGACAGATGAGTATTTCATGTTGTCACTGTAGTAGTCGCTCCTGTAAAAAACCTTTAAACCGTCAGCAGTAACCGCCGGCTCATAACCGGCCCCGTTGTCTCCGGTTATCACCTGTAACCTTCCGCTTCCCGGATCAAGCAGACTAAGACCGGTGTATCCGCTTCCTGACACCAGTAACAATTTTGACCCAGGTACGACACCAGACAGGAGATACGACCCGTTGTCCGCGGGCGTTATCTTCTTCACGCTCCTGACCCTTATACTCTGGGCATCGAGGCCGACAGAAAGGAGTAATGCCGTTATAATAAAAACAGTTCTCATATTAAGCTGGTATTGCCACCTAAAGATAGTCATTAGGAGGTTCGGGTGTGACATTTTCTTTAAAGTCCGGCTCTTGATTTTTATCAGTGTTTTTAGTTGCTTAATATTATTAACTTTGATGGACATCAAAACCCCCGTAACCATGATGTCAGAAGAAATCTTAAAGCAATACGGTATTAAAGCAGTAAAGGAGATAGTTTACAATCCCTCCTATGATAGTCTTTATGAGGATGAGCTTTCGACCGGCCTGAAGGGATTCGAGAAGGGTGTACTCACCAGCACCGGTGCGGTGGCTGTTGATACGGGCATCTTTACCGGCAGATCACCAAAGGACAAGTACATAGTGCGCGACAGTACTACAGAAAACACCGTCTGGTGGAGGTCTGAAAATTCTCCTGTATCTGACAACAAGGCGCTTACAAAGGAAGCATGGGACCACTGCAAAAAGATAGCTGAGCGCCAGCTTTCAGGCCGGAAGCTCTATGTAATGGACTGCTACAGCGGTGCAAACAGGGACACAAGGCTCTGTGTGCGTTTCATCATGGAAGTGGCATGGCAGGCTCATTTTGTCAAGAATATGTTCATCCGTCCGACAGAGGAAGAACTTGAAAATTTCAAGCCTGATTTTGTGGTACTTATGGCCTCCAAGGCTGTCAATCCGGAATTTCAGCAGTATGGGATGAACTCTGAAAACTTCGTATTGTTCAACCTGACTGAAAGGATGGCGCTGGTTGGCGGTACGTGGTACGGCGGTGAGATGAAAAAGGGAATCTTCTCTGTCATGAACTACTACCTGCCGCTGAAGGGTATTGCCGCAATGCACTGTTCAGCCAACGTAGGGAAGAAAAACGATGTAGCCATCTTTTTCGGCCTGTCCGGCACAGGCAAGACAACCCTCTCCACTGATCCCGAGAGGGCGCTCATAGGTGACGACGAGCACGGCTGGGATGATGAGGGAATCTTCAACTTCGAGGGAGGGTGTTACGCAAAGACAATTAATCTGAGCAAGGAGAATGAACCTGACATATACAGGGCTATCAGGCGTGACGCACTTCTTGAGAACGTTGTTGTAGATGAAAAGGGAGAGATTGACTTTTCCAGCGCAGCGAAGACTGAAAACACGAGAGTCTCCTACCCAATATATCATATAGATAATATCGTCAGACCAGTCTCGAAAGCCGGACATGCCACAACTGTAATTTTCCTCACAGCCGACGCCTTCGGTGTATTGCCTCCGGTAGCCAGGCTGACAGAGGAGCAGACACAGTATTACTTTCTAAGCGGTTACACCGCGAAGGTGGCTGGAACGGAACGCGGGATAAAGGAACCGGTGCCATCCTTCTCGGCATGCTTCGGAGCGGCATTTCTTCTTCTTGATCCGATCATCTATGCGCGTGAACTGACCAGGAAGATGCGGGCTCACAACGCTGATGCCTGGCTGGTCAACACAGGATGGCTGGGCGGGCCCTACGGGACAGGCAAGCGCATCGACCTCCCTTCAACCCGCAGGATCATTGACGCCATTCTTAATAAAACCATAAACGACGTGCCATATACTACAATCCCGGTATATGGCCTGAGCATCCCTGCTTCTGTACCGGGGGTGGCTCCGGATCTGCTTGACCCCGGAAAAAAATGGCCTGATTATGAGGCATGGCTGAAGGCAGCAAGGGAGCTTGGTGAAAAATTCGTAAAGAACTTCAGCAAGTTCACATCGAACAGCGAAACGGCAAAACTCGTATCTTCGGGTCCTAAGCCGTAAGAGATCGCTAATGGTCATAACTTTATCAGTTGTCGCAATTGTGCTGGCTTACCTGGCAGGCTCAATTCCCAGTGCAGTCTGGGCAGGGAAGCTGTTTCACGGTATCGATGTCAGGGAGCATGGCAGTGGCAATGCCGGAGCCACGAACACCGTCAGGGTGCTGGGCTGGAAGACTGGCATTCCCGTACTCATCTTTGACCTCTTCAAGGGGTGGCTGGCCGCCATGCTGCCGAGGTTTCTAGATGCAGCACCCGGGGGTGGTGAGCCGATGATGGTGCTGCAGATAGTATGCGGGCTTGCAGCCATACTGGGACATGTGTTCCCCCTCTTTGCAGGCTTTCGAGGTGGCAAGGGCGTTGCAACCACTTTTGGCGTTCTGCTTGCCCTGCACCCGCTGCTGACACTAACGTGCGCCGGAATATTCCTGCTGGTGCTGTTCATCAGTGGTTATGTTTCCCTGGGGTCAATGATTGCAGTTGCAATGTTCCCCGTACTTCTGCTGACTCTTTTCCGGACGCCTTCTACGCTGCTTATAATATTTTCAATAGTGGTGGCAGTGGCAGTGATTATCACCCATGCCAAAAACATCAAACGGCTCCTTAATGGAGAAGAGAAAAGGTTTATAAAAAAGAAGAAAGACAAGATCAGCGGTTCCTGAGAGCAGCTATTGCCTCCGCGAATTTCCTTCCAAGATCAATGAATCCTTCACTGTCATAGTGCCAGGGATCGCTGTAACTGTAGTTGTCAGTTGATGTAACCAGAGCAGCGTTCCCATCTTCAGCAACATAATTTGCCTGCGCGTCCCTGACTGCATCACCCCACGTCCATACAATGCTGTCTGCATCATTGTGCGAATCGGATATCCTGCCGATGGCAACTGGCATTTCAGGTGCAGAAAAGACATTGCGGATGCTGTCTATCAGCATTGCGAGGTTTTCCTTATATATTGATGTTGAGTATTCATTGTTGGCATCACTCTCTCCCTGCATCCAGAGTATCCCGGAAGGTATAAGCACGTCCTTATTTCCGTCGCCGTCAATATCGCCGGCAGTCAGGGCTCCATTAACAGTTGCAATAAAGTGGTCATACTGGTTTATGCCGTTCCCTCCGGTGTATGATGGCAGCCATGCGCCTGCACCTCCTGCAGCTGCAGTATCAATTGAGGTCCCTCCTCTTGAGTATTTGATGATTGCTATCCTCTCACCGGGGAACAGCTCCTTCATCTTTTCAGCAAATGAAAGCTCCACACCAAAACGGTCTGAATAAGTGTTGGCGGTACCATCGCTCACAAAGCCGGCGCCATGTCCGGGGCAGAGAGTGCTCCATAGCCCGCGACCGTCAACAGGGGTATTGTCACCCTGGGTATTGCCATGATATATCATGATACCATCCATTTCTCCTGCCAGGCTTGCGGGAAGCTCTGCAACAAATCCGTAACCATCCATATTTGACTGACCCCCAAGGTAATATAACCGGTATTCATTACCCTTCTTACTGCATGACTGGATGATTAACATGACTACGGCAACAACGACAAAAAGTGATTTTTTCATGGTTCTGGTAAAGTTTATATGACTGAAAAAAGAAGCCTAAAAGTAGCCAGAATTTCATTAATTTTATAGCCGGACACACTTAAACAATCATAAAATAATAAGAAAGATGGAAGGAATAAAAGGAACCCGTACGGAGAAGAATCTCCTTAAGGCATTTGCAGGTGAATCTCAGGCTAAGAACCGTTATGAATTTGCGGCCAAGGTGGCAAAGGAAGAAGGCTATGAGCAGATAGCCGCTATTTTCCTTGAGACAGCGTTGCAGGAGCAGCAGCATGCTAAGCGTTTCTTCAGTTTTCTCGAGGGCGGCATGGTTGAGATCACTGCAGCCTACCCTGCGGGAAAAACCTCTACCACCAGTGATAACCTCGAGGCTGCTGCCGCAGGTGAACATGAGGAGTGGTCAGATCTTTATCCCTCATTTGCGAAAATAGCGGAGGAGGAAGGATTCAAGGAGATAGCCACAGCCTTCAAGGCCATTTCTGCAGCTGAGAAGGTGCACGAGGAGCGCTACAGGAAGCTTCTTGAAAACGTGATGGGCAACAAGGTGTTCGAACGTGAGGAAAAGGTGTTCTGGTATTGCCGTAAATGCGGTTATGTGCACTTCGGGACGAAGCCGCTGAAAAACTGCCCGGCATGCCTCCATCCGTTCAGCTACAGCGAGGTATACGCACAGAATTACTGATCATCCGGCTGCCCTTATGACTGACGGCAAGGAGATGTTCAGCCTGATGAAAGGCAGGCAGAGTGAGCGGAAATATCTCAGCAAACCGGTTGAGAGAGAGAAGCTGGAAAGGATCACCGGGGCGGGAAGACTGTCTCCCTCAGCCTGCAACGGCCAGCCCTGGCGTTTCATTGTTGTGGATGACCCGGCCTTGCGTGAACAGGTGGCAGCCGCTACGGAATCGGTTGTCCTTAGGATGAACTCCTTCGTGAAGGAAGCCCCGGTGCTGATAGTGGTGGTCCGTGAAAGATCCAATCTCACCTCCCGTGCCGGAGACCTGATCAAGCAAAAGGATTATTCCCTGATTGATATCGGCATAGCCACAGCATCGATGGTTTACCAGGCCGCTGCGGAAGGACTCGGAACGTGCATTATCGGCTGGCTTGATGAAAAGAAAATCAGAAAGATTCTGGGCATACCCGGTTCAGCGAAGGTTGAGCTGGTCATTTCAGTTGGATATACCGACAACCGTCTGAGGGACAAATCGCGAAAGCCGCCAGGAGATGTGATCACGTACAACAGGTATTGATGCCTTGTATTCCCGCGTCTCAGGCCCGCTGTTACCTTCATCAGGCAGAAACCTGCATGTGGTGCCACCTGAACCGGGGCAGGTATGTGCAAGTGATATTGTAGCGACGCATCTCTGATGCGTCGTTACATGCCTTCATGCAGTAACCCGGATGCGTGTAGAAGATCAGGCCAGTTTCGCCAATGCCTCCTTTATCCGGTGTACGGCCTCAATAATTCTGTCATCAGAGGTAGCGTAGGAGATCCTGATACAGTTATCGGCACCGAAAGCGGTCCCGCTGACCATAGCCACCCTCGCCTCGGCCAGAAGGAAGAATGTAAGGTCATCGGCATTCTTCATTACCTTGCCGTCATAGCTCTTACCGATGAAGTTGCTTATGTCAGGCATGACATAGAATGCACCCTGCGGCACCCTTACCTTCAGACCGGGAATCTCGCCCAGCAACTTGCAGATCAGGTCCCTGCGACGGAGAAATGCTTCGCGCATCCTCTCCTTCGAGTCGCTCTTCGAGGTGACGGCTGCCAATGCTGCCCTCTGGGATATCGAGGAGACCCCTGATGTAAACTGTCCCTGCAGCTTGTTGCAGGCCTTCGCGAGCCATAGCGGTGCACCTATATAACCTATTCTCCATCCGGTCATTGCATAACCTTTAGAGACACCATTGACAGTCACAACCCTGTCGTGGATGCTGCTGAATGAAGCCAGACTTATATGCTTGCCCGTGAATGTAATATGTTCATAAATCTCGTCTGAGATGATTATAACCTGCGGATATTTCTCCAGCACCTTCACCAGTGCCGCCATTTCATCACGGGTGTAGACCATACCCGTGGGGTTCGAGGGCGAGTTGAAGATGAGAAGCCGTGTGCGGGGGCTCAGTGCAGCCTCGAGCTGTTCCGGGGTCACCTTGAAGTCGCTGTCGATCGATGTCTGTATTATCACCGGTTTGCCTTCGGCGAAGGTTATATGATCAAGATAACTGACCCAGTATGGCGCAAGCAGGATCACCTCCTCACCCGGATCAACAACCGAAAGCACCACATTGATGAGGCTGTGCTTCCCTCCTGCTGACACTATTATCTGTTCCGGCGTATAGTCAAGACCGTTTTCATCCCTGAACTTGCGGGAAATTGCCTCGCGAAGGTCATTGTATCCGGGCACGGGCGGATAGAACGAATAATTGTCGTCAATTGCTTTCTTTGCTGCTTCCTTGATATCATCAGGTGTGTTGAAGTCGGGTTCGCCGAGGCTGAGGCTTATTACGTCAATCCCCTGTTCCTTCAGCTCGCGGCTCTTCTGCGCCATCGCCAGTGTCTGTGATACAGAGAGTGCCTGCACCCTCCTGCTGATATGCTCCATAGTGTCAGTTTTTATTGGGTTCGTTACCGAAAAGGCCAAATGTAATTGTTAAAAGTGAAAAAGAAAAGGGATTCTGGCAGGCCGGTTTGACAACCGCTGACCTGTTGAATATTCTGCCAAATCAGGATCCAGCCTACCGACATGGCCTGAAAAATGATTAATTTGCATCGCACAAAGACCATAAACGACTACTACAATGGAAACCTTTCTGGAGATACTCAAGATTACAATTCCTGCGCTGCTTGTGATGCTCACCGCATGGCTGGTGATACGTAACATGCTGCGTGACGACCAGGAGCGGCGGAGGCAGGACCTGCTTCTGCAGACCGTGAAGACCCTTACTCCGGTCAGGCTTCAGGCCTATGAGAGAGTGGTGTTGTTCCTTGAGCGCATTTCACCGGAGTCACTGATAATACGCACCGCCAGGCCGGAGATGACGGCCCAGCAGCTTCAGGCGGCCCTGGTCACCGCGGTCAGGAGCGAATATGAGCACAACCTCTCGCAGCAGATTTACATGAGCAGCGAGGCCTGGGAGATGGTGAAGAATGCACGCGGCACAATTGTAAGGCTTATAAACAGCGTTGCCTCGCAGCTTCCTCCCGCAGCCACAGGCGAAGAGCTTTCGCGGATGCTGCTTGAGGAGGTTGTTGAAATGGAGACAGAACCAACCCGGACCGCCATTGCCTATATAAAGTCAGAGCTTGCCCGGATAATGGGATAAAACCGGAAAATTGCACCCGGGACTATTAGGAGAATCGTTTCTCCTGATCCAGCTTCTGTCGTTCCCTTGAGATTTCTTCCTGTAACTCTTTCTCACTGGGCATATAAAGCTTGTATTTTGAGGCAAATATCTGTTTACTGTCACTCAGGAGACTGTATTTTACAATTGTCCTGCTCTTTTCGTTACATAAAATCAGTCCGATAGTCGGATTATCTGATTTCTGACGAACCTGGTCCTCAAAAAACCTTACATAGAAATCCATCTGACCGATATCCTGATGTGTCAGATCCCCTGTTTTCAGATCAATAAGAAGAAAACACTTCAAAATATAATTATAGAAAACCAGGTCAATATAGAAATGAGTCTCTTCAGCGGAGATCCTGTATTGCCTGCTCACAAAAGAAAATCCTTTACCCAGCTCAAGCAGGAATGCCTGAAGCTTATCAATGAGAGCCTTCTCGATTTCTCTCTCGTAGAAATCTGAATTTGGATTCAGGTTCAGGAACTCCAGCACATACGGATCCTTAATAATATGGGCAGGTTGCAGGATCTCTTTCTTTTCATCCGCTTCCTTTTTTACAATATGACGGCTTTCTTTTCCAGTAAGCAAGATCCGTTCGTAATACAGGCTGTTTATCTGCCGTTCAAGTTGCCTGGTACTCCAGTTTCCTTCCACACATTCATTAAGGTAAAATTCTCTAGATGATTCACCCTCAATTCGCATCAGGATCCTGTAATGTGTCCAGGACAATTCATGACGCAGTGCGTCACGCATTTGGAATCTGAGGAAGAAAGTCCTCATATTCCTCAGGTTACTCTCATCAAAACCTTTCCCGTAATCCGCAGTGAGCCTTTCAGATAGAGTGATCAGTAATCTGCTGCCATAATCTGCCCTGCTGCCGCCATCTTGCTCCTCCTCAACTATAGAGCGTCCGATCTCCCAGTAGGCCTGTACCATTTCCAGGTTCACGGCCCTGTAGGACCTGTTCCTGGCCGATTCCAGAATTTCTCTTACTTTACCGTAAAAGCTGTCAAACGAAGATGAAAGTGATTTTTCCATTTTCAGGAGCCGTTAAAATGAAACAAGACATTATTCCACAATGACTTTAGCAGGAATAAAATTACACATTTGATATCCCCGGATAATAATTTTTCAGGAATATTTACAAAAAAAGACGCCCTCAGCGGGCGTCCTTTATTGACCTGTGATTTAAATGACCGAATCCTAGAGGAGGCTGATACTTCGCTTGACGAATGCGCTTAGTGCCTCTCCCTTAAGCATGTTGTTTGCCAGCATGGCGAGGTCTATCAGCTGCCTCACGGCCTGGTGGTCGCCTCCGAATCCTCCGAGAATTGTCTTCCTTTTTTCCTCGAGCTGTTTCAGCTCACCTCTCAGCCTTTCAAGATCATCCTTCTCAACAGACGGGATCTCATCCGGCTTTTTCTTGCTGTGCTCCTTCTCCATGAACTCAATTTCAACCTTCGTCTTGTCTATGCCTGCACTGTTTTTCTTCAGTTCGTCGGCATGCTCCTTATCAAGGTCGCCGGCCAGGGATATCACAAGCGGGTGGTTTGTGTTCAGCACCAGGTCAAAGCTGTCAGGCATCTCACCATAGAATGAGTATCCTCCTCCGAACTGGGCCATGTCCTTCATCCTGCGCATGAATTCGCTCTGGGTGATAACCATCGGCAGATCATTCTCATCGAGGTTCTCAGCCCTTACATTGAAACGGGCCTTGTCAGTATCGGCAACCTGTGTGCGGAATACCTGCGCCAGGTCATCAGACTGCAACTGGGTCAGCTTCGATGTGTGACTCTCGTCCTTCCGGATCAGTTTCTCTATCACGTCGCTGTCAACCCTCACAAACCTGGATGATGGCTCCTTCGATTCCAGGGTATTGATCAGGTGTGTATCAAGCTGTCCGTCAAGCACAAGCACATCATACCCCTTTTCTGCAGCTTTGGCCACATAGGTATGCTGTGCCACCTGGTCAGTTGTATAGAGATGAATCAGTGACTTGTCCTTGTCTGTCTGGTTTTCCTTGATGATCTTGTCATACTCCTCGAGGGTGAAGTACTTGCCTGCCGTATTTTTATAGAGGGCGATCTTCAATATCTTCTCAAAGAACTTTTCCTCGGTGATCATACCGTACTCGATAAAGAGCTTAAGATCATCCCATTTCTTTTCGAACGTCTCGCGGTCCTTCTTGAAGATATCGGCAAGCCGGTCTGCCACCTTCTTGGTGATGTGACCTGAGATCTTCTTGACATTGGAATCACTCTGCAGGTAGCTCCTGGAGACGTTCAGCGGGATATCCGGTGAGTCAATCACCCCGTGCAGCAGTGTCAGGAAGTCAGGTACGATTCCCTCAACCGAGTCAGTCACGAATACCTGGTTGCAATAGAGCTGTATCTTGTTTTTCTGGATCTCGAAGTTGTTCCTGATCTTCGGGAAGTAGAGAATCCCGGTCAGTTTGAACGGATAATCAACGTTCAGGTGGATGTGGAACAGTGGCTCCTCACCCATGGGGTAGAGCTCGCGGTAGAAGCTTGCATAGTCTTCGTCCTTGAGGTCAGCGGGTTTGCGGGTCCATGCCGGCTGGGTATTATTGATTATCTTCGGTTTGCCGGTATCGGCCATCTTCCCGTCCTTCCACTCTTTCTCATTGCCAAACTGAACCTGCACAGGCAGGAAGCTGCAGTATTTCTTCAGGAGGCCCTCAATGCGGTTCTCTTCCAGGAACTCCTTTGATTCCTTGTCAATATGTAAAATGACATCCGTGCCGCGTTCTTCCCTCTTCGCCTCTTCGATTGAATACTCCGGGCTGCCGTCGCAGATCCACTTCACTGCAGGCACGTTCTCACGAAATGACCTTGATATGACTTCGACCTTGTCAGAGACCATGAATGCCGAATAGAATCCGAGGCCAAACTGTCCGATGAGTCCGCTAGCCTGGTCCTTGTACTTGTCAAGGAACTCATTGGCGCTTGAAAAAGCGATCTGGTTAAGGTATTTGTCTATCTCTTCAGCGCTCATTCCTATTCCGTTGTCGGAGACAGTGAGTGTTTTTTTCTTGGGGTCGAGTGTGACTCTGACGCGAAGATCGCCCAGTTCGCCCTTGAATTCACCGGCCGAGGAGAGTGCCTTCAGCTTCTGGATGGCGTCTGTGGCGTTTGATACAAGTTCTCTCAGGAATATCTCATGATCCGAGTAGAGAAATTTCTTGATGATTGGAAAGATGTTTTCTGTGGTTACTCCGATTTTACCCTTTTCCATAATATTTGGTTTTCTGATTATCCTGCCCCTTTTGTTCAAAGGGCGTGCCGCAGCACGAATGCTGACAGGATGTCAGTTTGTGGCAT
>CAZOHL010000087.1:0-13392 GCA_964579645.1 uncultured Rikenella sp.
AGATCAATTTTTCTTCAAGTTAGGGTATAAATTGTAATTTTGTCACCGGTTTCGGCTAAAATGTCATACTTATAATGAAGATATTCCCTGACGACAGGATTTTTGAAGTAGTGGCCACCGTGGCTGACAGAGAAAACGTGCAGGCATATGTTATAGGCGGTTTTGTACGTGATCATATCATGGGAAGGGTTAACCCTGACAGGGATATTGACATCGTGGTTCTCGGAGACGGCCCTGCCATGGCCCGTGCCATTGCCCGTGAAATCAACCGTGACATAAAGGTGACCGTATTCAAAACCTTCGGCACCGCAATGTTCAGGTACAAAAACGCCGACATCGAGTTCGTCGGCGCACGGAAAGAGTCATACTCGGCTGACTCCCGTAAGCCGTCAGTCAAACCGGGAACCCTTGAAGATGATCAGAACAGGCGTGATTTTACGATCAACGCTCTTGCCATCAGCCTGAACCGCGATAACCCGGGCGAAGTACTTGATCCATTTGGCGGGATTGATGACATCCGGAACGGTATCATCCGCACGCCGCTTGACCCTGACATTACTTTCAGTGACGATCCGCTCAGAATGATGAGGGCCGTCAGGTTCGCCTCCCAGCTCGGCTTCAGGATTGATGAAGAGACCCTGGCATCAATTTCCCGCAATGCCGAAAGGATAAAAATTGTCTCAGGTGAAAGGATAACCACAGAGCTGAACAAGATCATGGCCACAGCCGCCCCCTCTGCCGGATTCCTGCTGCTTGAGAAGACCGGCCTGCTCGAACTTATCCTGCCTGAAATAGCCAGGCTCAAAGGGGTTGAGGACAAGGAAGGAAAAGGGCACAAGGATAATTTTCATCATACACTCAAGGTGCTTGACAACCTGTCGGCAAAGAGCGACGACCTCTGGCTGCGGTGGGCGGCACTGCTGCATGATGTAGCCAAACCTGCCACCAAGAAATTCGTTCCGGGTACCGGATGGACTTTTCATGGCCATGAGTTCCTCGGAGCGAAAATGGTTCCTGAGATATTCAAGCGTCTCAAGCTCCCGCTGAATGACAGGATGAAGTATGTACAGAAACTGGTGGGACTGCATCTGAGACCGATCTCGCTGGTGCAGGAAGAGGTGACTGACTCGGCAGTGCGCAGGCTCCTCTTTGAGGCGGGAGAGGATATTGACGACCTTATGCTGCTATGCGAGGCGGACATCACCTCCGGCAACAGGATGAAGGTGCTGAAGCACCGTGAAAACTTCGCGCTTGTGCGCCGGAAACTGAAGGAAATTGAGGAGAAGGATGCGCTGCGGGCTTTTCAGCCTCCGATCCATGGAGAGGAGATAATTGCCACTTTCGGCATATCTCCGGGCCCGGTTGTCGGGATTATCAAAACTGCCATCAAGGATGCCATTCTCGACGGCATCATACCTAATGAACATGAAGCCGCCCGTGATTTTATGATAAGTAAGGGTGAGGAATTGGGTTTGAAAGCCGGAGAATAATTTCTACTTTACAGGCTCCGGATTCAATTTATGAGATTTGTTTAAATACTCCCATTTACAGACTGTTATGAAAAAAGCACTGCTGCTCCTTTCGGCATTGATAATTGCCGTTTTGTGTCATGGACAGGGCATTGACGCGGAAATGCAGAAAATCTTCAAAAAACTTGAGATGCGCCAGCAACTCACCCAGGCGGAACAAAAGAAGCTTGAACAATGGTCCGAAAAAATGTCACAAGCAGGGAAGCTGTACAACGGCGGGGAAGAAGAGGAAGAATATGATGACGACTTCGAAAACATTGAAGATGAGATTGAAAGCCCGGAACAGGAAAGCGGGGTGCAGGGTAATGCCGCCGGCTCATTTACCGGTCAGTGCCCAAGGCAACAGGGCAAAACCTTCATTGAGGAGGAGATAACAGGTGATCAGTATCTTACCCTGGTAAGAGAGCTGATGACTGAATACGGAAACAAACTGGGATCAAAACTCACGCAGGTGAGACAGATGCTTCAGGAAAGCGCCAAACCTACCGACGGCGCCGATATGGCAGCAATCTTTCATATGTCAGGATGGGGCGCTGCTGCAATCTATTCAGCCGCATGGAGTGCAGCAAGAGCTCCGCAGGATATTCTCACCGCCAACACGCTGGGCGTTGCGCTGAAGGATATGCAGGAGTACACTGCATCACTCAGGGTGCTGAATTACGCAGACAAACTCAGGCCTGGCATCCCTGTTTTGAAAATTAATAAAGGATGGACCTGCTACGAAATGGGTGACTCCGAATCAGCTCAGCGGATGTTCAACGAAGCACTTCGTATAAACCCTGACCTGACCGCGCCTCATCTCGGGCTCGGGCTTATAGCAGAGTGTGCCGGTGATCACTTCACCGCCATGAAACACCTGCGCATTGCGCTGGCAGATTCCTACTCGGCAGCAGGGTTTGCTGCATACAGACAGGCCAGAGCAGCTTCTGACGCCGGAGGTGAAGACAGTTCAGCAGAACAGGAGACAACGCCTCGCGACAACAGCAACACAGGCGGAATACAGCTTCCTGATCTGCTGGTTTCAGGGAATCCGGAAGGAATGATGCATATGAAACCATCCATTGAACACTTAATGAATGGCCTTGACCGCAGGATCAGCCGCCTCACAAATGATCTTCTCTCAGCCTCCTCAACTGTCAGATCACAGGCAGCAAAGGCACACGCCAACCCTGACGGCGCACTCGTGTTCTCGCGCGACTACGCCAGTGAGCAGATGATGCTCGACGACGTTACCGAGCTTCTCTTCGGACCGAACAGCAACTTCGGGATGGCTGTCATGACTGGCGTCAATGACTGTGACAGGACAATGGAATCAGTCGAGGACAACCTGGGAACTATTACCCAGGACATGGAAAAACATCTGAGGCTTACAGAAGAAAAAAACAGGATACTGGAAGAATCCATCAGGAAAGTTGAGGCTTGCGGATACAACGAACCATGTGCAAAAAAGGTGGCAGCTGAGACTAAAGCTGCAATTGATCCTATTGATGCGGAACTCGCACAGCTCATTTTCAGGATATGCAAGAATACGAAGAGGGGAACTGATATGCTAATAGGCTGCCAGTCAAGATATTATAAAAGAGCAAATGAGGCTTTCCGGCAGGCTGTCTATGATTACTATGCCTTCACCGATCCCATCCTGGAACGAATCTACTCCCCAAGCTACAATGAAATGCTGAACCTTCATAGAGAACTGAATGTCCTTACGCATCAGAAAGCACTGGCAGGAACTGCCCTGTCAATAGCGGACATTTCTGAGGGCTATAAATCCATGGTGTGTGTGGAGCCACAGCCGGAGACGCCTCCAAAAGAAGCAGAAGAACCTGAACTGCCGGAAAAGAAAGCGAAGCCCTGCCCGCTGGGCGACGGCATAAAGGGAGGGTTCGGCGGTTTTTCAGCCGAGCTGACCTGCGATCATGTAACAATCTCAGGCGGAAAGGGTTTGCTGGGTTCAGTGACACGCGATTTCAACGCTCACCAGACAAAAATCTGGGTGGGGGCCGGAGTGAAGGCAGAATATGCCGGCGGCAATGTGGTTGGCGAAGCTACAATAGGTGCAGAATTTGTAGTGGGCGATAACAGCACTATTGAAGACATAGCCTTTACAAGCAGCGTAAAGACAAGCCTTGGTGATCTTGTTGAAGCTGAGGTCAGCGGAAGGATCTCAGTTGAGGGTGGACCGCAGATCAATACCTCAGCCGGACTTATCACACCTGAAATCCCCGGGTTGTGAAGAGCCTCTCGGCGCCTTTTGATTTTAACAATGACCGGAAGATGATCTGAATACCCTCCTGAGTACCTGTAACCACCATAGGTCGGATAGGGCTTTGTACCCGGGTAGGTTTCATCAGCAGTAAGGAGAAAGGGAGCATCAACAACACGAAAACTGCCGGGAACGGTCTGAAAGGCGCCTGTGCTGTCAGTCATCGGCGCTGACACCAGCACCTGGTCAATCATCTCCCATGTTCCCTGGTACCTGTATGAACCCCTTCCCTGCCCTGCTTCCGCCGACGAAAGGTTAACAATACCTGTCTGCTCTGCAAACCCTGTCATCAATGACTCTCCGGGAGCGGTATTGAAGTCACCCATGACGATGACAGACGCAGTGAACGCAGAAGCCTCCACTACCGAATCAACCTTCACTGAAGCCAGTCTGATTATCCTTTCGCGCAGATCTCCGGCTGCAAGCAGACCTCCTCTTCTCGAGGGCAGGTGACAAAGTACGAGATGCAGCGTATCCGGCTCCCTGGTCAGTTTGACATATAAAATGTTGCGTGTAAGTACCGGTGCGCCGTCAGGGCTTTCAGGGAGCCATGTTTCCACTCCTGATACAGCGAAATGATCGCGCCTGTACAACAGAGCCATGTCAATCCCCCTCGGATCCGGGGATTCACGGTGTACTATGCCGTAATTGCCGGCTGAAAGGATGGTGCCGTATATCAGGTCCTTCAGCACTTCTTCGTTTTCAACCTCGCAAAGGCCGATAAGCGACGGAAGCTCCCACTCACCCGCAGCAGCTGCCGCACGGGCAACTGCATTCAGCTTCTTATGATACCTGGATGATGTCCACCGCCTATCTCCTCCGGGCAGAAATTCATTATCATTTTTAAGAGTATCGTCAACCGTGTCAAACAGGTTTTCGACGTTGTAGAACATCACACTGAATTCCTGGCCTGAAATCCGGGACAACATCAAAAAGAGGAATACCGCAATAATAAGAGAAACCCTCATCACTCATTGATTTAAGCACGGGCAATAATAGCAGCAAGACAAATATACGGCTAAATACGGGGGATGTCAATGCCTGCACGGTCTTTCAGCGGGCTGGTTTTTCCTCCTTGCGCTTCTCCCCTCTCTGCCGCTCAAACGCTCCTATATCAGGACCATCGAAGGTGGGACGCGGCTTGTTTCTGATATCTGAAGGCCATAACACCATCTCGGTCTTTCCGGCACGGTCGAGGAGCGGTGAAAGAGTATCTGGCCTGAAATCCCAGGCATTCTCATCAATGAAACGTGGAGACTGGGTTGTGATTACCCTTGTGAACAAACCGGCTGAATACCAGTCAGCAGAGAGGGTGTCAACCTTTATCAGTGAGCTGTCAGCCCTGAATCCTGCCTTTGCTGCCGCAGCCGGAGCAATTATCTTCAGCTCATCAGACAGGCTGCCGCTTATCACCGAATTCACCACTGACACATCAGGCATTGTTCCGCTGCCGGGTTTTATCAGAAGCGCCGGTTCAGCACGGAAACTGTACTCCCAAAAATTGCTGATTGTGCAGTGAACAAGATCATAGCTTCCACCCTCAGCGAGTGAGACGGTGCTGAATCCCGAATGGGCAAAAAGAGAGTTGACTGCAAATACATCAGCATGCCTTGCTGCCAGTGAGGCAACAGTGTTATGTATAAGCGTGGTGCTGTTCATGCTGAGATCAGGAACCGACCCAGGCAGGCCATCAATCCGCACAGCTACCTGGGCATTACGTATATCAGCATGATTCAGGATGTTGCCTTGACTGCAGCTTTGGAACCTGAGTCCTCTCCACCTACCGGGCACATCCCTGTATTCCTTTTCCAGCCGGTCGGTTGCGATTGTAATTCTCTTTTCAGCTGTGCCGGTAGCACGGAGTGAACCGGCCACGGTTATCTCTGCCCCGTGGTGCATGTAGACTCTTGTTCCCGGCTCCAGTATCAGGGTCACAAGCGTGTCAATCAGCAAATTGCCGCTGATAACATAGGGTTTGCCCTCAGTCCATGTCGCCGGCGAGAGTATATCCTCCGTAACGAGGCGTACATCCTGTCCCCAGGCTTCGAGAATAACCCTCCCGGAATGAGGTCCCGACTGGAAATTTACCGAATCTGTTACCGCCAGGGGGAGATCGCCGCCTGCCGGATCAATTGTCACAATTATGAAAATAAAAATGCTGTCACCCCTGGCAAGAGTTAGATTCTGAGTTTCTGTAACAGGCTGACCGTCGATGTTGATCCTGAAAGGTGAGTCATTACCTCCGCCAAGCCAGATGCGGTCTATGAGGAGAGGATCATCCTCAGGGTTTTTAATCCGGAGCTCAAGTGTGGCCGAGCCATATCCGGAAAAGACGGTGTCAAATGATATGGTGTCTGACGAGAAAGCCATGCGTCCGCTGACAGGATTGGCAAGCGGGTCACAGCCCAGGCAGGCTGCGGCAATGAGTAAGAATGGTATAGCGTACCTCATCAGTATTTGTTGATCCACCTGTACCGCCTCGGGTTGTCTCCAAAGCGTGCAAGGAGGGTCAGCTCATGCGTACCATAAGTGTAACTGCGGATCTCTGAAAGAGTAAAATCAAATGCATAACCCAGATAGAACCTGTCCACCTTTAGGCCGGCCATCATAATCACTGCGTCACCAGTACGGTACGACAGTCCCAGCCAGTAGTCCTCCTTATAATATACCCTTCCGGTAAGGTCAACCTGGAACGACTTGAACACCATATCCGATGACTTCAGCATCACTGAAGGTTCTATGATCCAGTCCGTTCCGGGATAAAACCTCATACCCCCCGTAAGGAAAAAATGCCCCAGCTCTGAACGGCTGTTTTCACCTCCGTTGCCTATCATCAGTGTACCTCTGAAAAGGTTTGTCATCGCAAAACCCGCATAGTACCTCCTCGTGGTGTAGCTGACTCCGAAGTTGGCATCAGGTATATATACAACCTGGTCATAGTTGTTCAGCAGGTCGTCCTGCACGTCATCAGGCATAACCGCGCCGTTGATATCAATAAAATACTGGTATGCGCTCAGAGACAGCCCGAGAGAGAGCTGTTGCTCATCTCCAACCGGGAGATGATAGGCGTATGCCAGCTGAATACCGGTTCTGTGCATTATTCCGTTATGATCCGAGAACAGGTAACCGCCTACTCCTACCCTTCCCCCCTTGGTGGGCCTGCTTATTTTCTTCCTTACCGCAGTCGACTTTGTAATATAACTGTCATTCAGCAGGCGTGTTTGAAATGCTGCGGCATAAGTACTTGGGGCATGGGGCAGTTTGAGCCACTGTTCACGTACAGTCAGGCCGAAGGTTGTATAATAGTCGCTCCCGGCATACGAAGGGTTAAGCAGAAAACCGTTCATCATGTACTGGCTGTACATCGGGAACTGCTGTGCTTTTATGACGGGCATAAACGCCAGAAGGCCAACCACTGCTGCTATTCTCAATCTTTTCATATCTCCTTCCGGTTATCTGGTTACTTGCTTATGATCGAGATTATTCCTGTCCGCGGCTCGGAGCCGTCATTCAGGTGAATCACATAGTGGTACGAGTCATTGGGCAGGAGTTCTCCGTTAAAAGTGCCGTCCCATTCGTCCGAAGCATTTTTTGAGTGATATACCAGTTTGCCCCAGCGGGTATAGACGAAGACCTCTGCGTCAGGGTAGAGCCAGGCGTTACGCAGCTGCCATGTATCATTCCTGCCATCGCCGTTTGGTGTTATTATCTCATAAATCCTCAGGCAGTCCAGTCCCTTGACTCCTAAGGTAACCTCATAATTTATTGTACAACCGCTGGCATCAATCACATCAACGCTATAGTCTCCGGGCAGAATATCAGTCCTGTCAGCTGTGGTGGCGCCGTCATTCCAGAGGAAGGCGAGAGTTCCCGAACCTCCTGAAACAGTAAGGTCAATGTCGCCGTCAGGCGTATCAGGGCAGGAGGCATCGGCTGTGACGGCCGAGATCTCCATAGCCTCAGGGGCAGTAAGCGTGTAGTCTGCAGTCATTGCACATCCGGCAGCATCCGAGATTGTAAGGGTATACAGTCCTGCAACCAGCATTGAGACAGAAGGCTGATCAGATGTGAATCCGTCAGGGCCTGTCCATTCCAGGACAAGCGGAGGTGTTCCTCCCTGTACTGTAACTGTTATCGAACCGTCAGCAGACTCCGGGCAGGTGACACCGTGGCCGTTGTTGTCTGAAATGACTGCTGATACAATCTCAATGGCATCAGGCTGGGTAATCACCTCTATAAAACTATATGCTGCACAGTTGTTTCTGTCCGATACTGTTAGTGTGTAGGTGCCAGCATCCAGGCCGGTGATTGTTGAAGTTGACGCCGTGTACCCATCCGGTCCTGCCCAGCTTATATTGTAAGGCTCTGTTCCTCCTGACAGGGTTGCGTAGATGGCACCGTCAGAGCTGCCATGACATGTCACATCATCTGTACCGTCAATCACAGCCGTGAATGGTGTTGGTTCAGTTATTTCGACAGTAGTGTCGGCAGTACAACCGTTGGTATCCATTACTCTTAACACGTAAGTGCCTGCCGCAAGGCCGGTGAAATCGCCGGAAGCCTGGAAAGGTCCTCCGTCGATACTGTAGGAATAAGGTGCAAGTCCGCCGGTTGCGGCCAGCTGTACCACTCCGTCCGTCAGACCATTGCAGGTTATCTGCTGATGACCTGTTACCTGAGGCACGGGAATGGTGCTGATTGTCACTGTTGCTGATGAAGTTGCAGTTCCACAGGCACCTCCGCCGGTTACTGTCATTGTGAGTGTTGCGGATCCCGATGTATAGTCTGCCGTACCAAATGTATAGTATGGATTGTCTGTTGTATTGTCACTGAAAGTTCCGTTCCCGCTGGTACTCCAGGTCACAGTTCCTCCTGCATGTGAGGCTCCTGCTACCTGGAATCCCGCTTCTGTGCGGCATATCGATCCGCCCGGACCGGCATCGGCAACAGGTTGGGTGGTGAAGGTAATGACAAGATTGTCACTCACGGTTCCGCATGCGTCACTTGTGACCGTAATGGTCAGAGTAACAGGACCGGCGTCAGAGCTGCCGAAGGTGTAAACCGGATTGGCATTTGCGGGATCACTGAAGGAGCCATTGCCCGACGTGGTCCAGGATATTGTTCCGTTTGTAGCCGTCGCATCTGACAGGGTAACAGTTGTTGTTCCGCTGCACAGGTCCTTGTCGGTTCCTGCACTTACTGAAGGTTCCCCTGCGAATTTCAGCGTCATGGCGTCAGCCAGTGTCTCAGGACAACCATTCAGCTTGGTCCCGGTAAGGGTCAGGGTCACCTCTGTAAGATCGGTCGCACCCCTGGTATATACCGGATTGACCGCGGCGGGATCACTGAATGTGCCACTGCCCGAAGTGCTCCATGCCAGGGTCATATTTGAAGCTGATGCCCCTGAGATCAGGTATGTTGGCTGCGTGGTACATATCTCAGCATCAGGGCCGGCGCCAATAGCTGTGGTAAAAGGATCGGCGATGGTGACAACAGCATTGCATGAAGCTGCGTTGCCGCTTGCGTCAGTGGCAGTAACTGTAACGTTGACAGATCCCAGGTCAGCACAGGTGAAGGCTGACCGGCTGAGCGTTACGCCAGCTATGGCGCAGTTGTCAGCGGGAGCAGCTGTCAGCACATCTGAAGGGGCTATGGTTGCGTTACCGGAAGCGTCAAGATTAACCGTTATGTTTTTGCAGCTGACAACGGGCAACTCGTAATCATTAACCGTTACGGTGAAACTGCACGTCGATGCCATTCCGTCACTATCGGTTGAGGTATAGGTCACGGTGGTTATCCCTGTTGCAAATGATGAACCGGGAGTATGAGTAGATGTCATCGGTGCTGTCGATACTGGAGGCGTCCAGCTGACTATGGCTGAACACAACCCCGGGTCAGTGCTGACCGAAATATTTGCAGGACAACCGGTAATGACCGGCGGATCATTGTCTTCAATATTGACTGTGACATTCTGTGCTGACAATGCATCAAAACTGTTGTCAGAAAGCGCCTGGTTGACCGTGACTGCAATGATATCAGTGCGGTCAGCATCGAGCAGGTCCTCGATGGCTGTAACAGTGACAACAATCGGCACATTCCATGTGGCCGGTGTAAAGGTCACCTGCGAAACGTGCGTGGTGTTAACCGGGGCGGCATTGACGAGGTTGAACACCACATCAGTAAGTGGCTGTGCAGTCAGTACGATTGTAAACTGACCGGCCGGTCCTCCCTCATTGATTGTCAGTGTCAACGGCGTGACAGTAAATCCTGCCAGGTCATCGTTGGTGACATTGACGTTGACAGTGGCAGTCACCCCGTCATAACCGTCATATGAAAGGGCATCATTGACTGCAAGGGAAATTGTGGTTGATGCATCCGGCACAGTGTTGTTGTTACTGCCTGTTACAGTTATTGTCTGCGGCACATTGTAATTGGCCGTTGTAAATGTCAGCTGTGAAATATTGATTGTGGCTACAGCGGTATTGTTGCTCACAAGATCCACCACAACACTCCCGGAAGGAGGTGCCGCAGCCAGAGTCACAGTGAATGTTGCAGTGCTGTTTTCAGCAACCGTAACACTCGTGGGATTAACCACAATAGATGCCACGTCATTGTTGACTATGTTGACCGGAATATTTATATCAGGCAGAGGATCAAAGGGATCAAATGAAAGTGCGTCATTTACCGAAAGTATAACATTGTCACTCTGGTCACCCAGGAATGCATTCTCTGCTGCCTGCAGTGTTATCACCTGGTGGGTGGAATAATTGGATGAATTGAATGTCAGTGTGACGGGACTTATATTCAGCAGCCCGGCCATGAGTGTTGAGACATTGATTGTGACAGAGCCGGCTGGCGCGTTCTGAAGCCAAACATCTATCGTAGCTGTCGATCCTTCAGCCATATTCACTGCCGCCGGCGAGAAAAGAATAACCGGCAGGTCATCGTCGTCGATTGTTATCACAGCCGGGGTTGCGTTAACTGAAACTGCCGGGGTTCCTGAGACTCCCGTGATGACGACTCTTACAGTTTCGTCCCCCTCAATCAGAAGATCAGCAACAGAGGTAAGGGTCAGGCTGTAACTCAGAGCACCAGCAGGCATCACAAATGATCCTGATAGTATAACATAGTCTGTACCTGATGTGGCTGTTCCGCTAACTGTGTATGATACAGTCCGGGCTGTGGATACGGGATTGCTGAAGGCAAATGTGAAGTTCCCTGTTCCTGCCGCCCCGGGTCCGCCTTCAGGAATGACCGCTGTTGTTGCGGTGACGCTGACTGTTGAGTTGTCATCATTGAGAATTGTGTAGACAGAACTGACAATCGCGCCTGCAGCAACAGTCACGAAAGTATTCATGCTCAGGTTGACCGTCTCGTCGGGTTCAACCGTGAGATCTCCCTGAATGGTCAGGACAGAGGCTGGAATGGGAATGAATACCGGTGTTGTATAGTCTCCTGCCGGTATTGTAATCATGTTGGCTGTCTGAGACCAGTCGGCAGATGAAGCCGTACCATTTGACACCATAACGATAACGCTTCCTGGAACTGTAATAATTCCACCGCTGACCACTATCTGAAGTGATGAAACAGGCGCGGCGGCATTGCCCTCTGGACCTGATGCAGCTGCTGATGAAAATGCAGCATAAACGTTATCGTCATTAAGTATGGTGTAGGTATAGCTGTTCTGTGTGCCAACGGATACCCCGGGCGAAGATGTTGACAGACCGGTAATTACAGTTTCTGACGGCTCAACAAGTGCATCGTTAATAACATTGATAGTGAAAGTGGCAGTAGTTGAACCTGCCGGGATTGTGACCGGACCGGGAACAAGAATATAGTCAGTTCCGGAGGTTGCCGTACCGCCAGTGGCGGAAAAGTTGACTGTTACATTTGCCGTATGAGGATAGTTAAGGGAAACCTGTACGCTAACAGGGGTAACGCTTTCCAGGCCTGCCCCTGCCGGTACCGTGTAGTTTACCTCCGGGCGGAATGCTATTATTGTCAGGTACTGACCGTCGGTGACATTCAGGTTAAGAGTGTAACTGCCACCTGAGAGGGTGGGGCGGTACATTGTGGCTCCAGCGGAGAAGTCACCGTCGTCATCGACAAGTATGCCGACTGTCGGATAACCGGCAGGCAGTGCAGGCAAAGAGGATGCCGGCACTCTGATTGTCACTGTGCCAACATCAGAAGTCTCGTCAAACCGCCATTCCCTTGAAAGCCGGTAAGTGCCGGGAGCCGGCACTTCGGCCGTGGTCCAGGTCTTCGCGCTGGCTTTGTTGTGTCCGAAAAAGAGGTATTCGCCTTCACTGAGGCTGGTAGGTGAAGTTACTGAAAGCATGCCCGTTGACCAGGCATTCGTAAAAGTGGTGCCGTTAAATGCTGCAATGCCAGATACATCATGAGAATGGGTCGTTTCCCAGGCATAATGATCATCAGCAATTGGAAGCATATACTTTGCACCCAGGTTATTCTGAAGCACAACCCTTTCGGCATCGTTGAGCTGACGGGAGAAGACAGCTATCTCCGTCATGTCACCGTTAAAATAACCTGCCGGATTGTAAATGCCGTTCATCTGGGTCGCCCCGACGAGTGCGAAGTTGGATATCAGCGAAGGAACCAGGGCTGAAACGGAACTGCCTGAAAGCAGTGTACCATTGAGAAATGCCCTGTAGGATGAAACAGAAGCTCCGGAGGGATTAGTATAGTAAATTATCTTCCAGGTACCGTTCGTGTGCCCGTCATTGTATACCTGGTTCTGTCCGTTAAATCTGACTGCGTCAGCATATTCAAGTCCGTAACTCCTTACGGCATTGGCGCCACCGACATTTTTCTGACCCATGTACAGACCACCGTTCTGTTCATTGGCAGCGGTTGTATTCCGGGCAACTATAACAACTGTAGATGCACCTGAGCCTGAAATTCCAAGTGATCCGTTATAACCCAGAAAATCGCCTCCGACACCGCCCTGATCTGAGAATGATACGGCCGGATATCCGTTTATTGTATTTAGTGTAAGGGTAGGAACGGTCTGGCCCATTACAACTGCCCCGAAGTCACGCATATGGCCAGAAAGATCGAGCCAGCTGGTGACAAAATAGAGCGGCTGTATCGCAATCAGGCTGTCAGACCGAAGCCAGAGTTGCGTATTTGTCAGTGAGCCTACACCGCCAGGACCAACCTGCGCATCGACCGATTGCGGAGGCAGGGCAAGGAGGAGTAAAAGCACCAGTGTTGGCAGGTGTATCTGTTTCATGACGGTCAGGATCAGTGTTTGGGCAACATATCACACTATTTATCAAACATTTGAGCCTGCACACCCCGGGCAATCACCTCGGATGTACAGCTCATTCAGGGTCATAATCGACTGAAGGCTAATATAAACATATTCCTTATTAACGGAACAATCACGGTAAAGCGTATAATTAACACCCTTAATAAAATGATTCACAATGTGACCGGATGGTTGTACGGAGACAAATTTATTTTGTTCCGGATGGGGGTTTGTAATTTTATAAAGCGCTATTGCGGAATAAAAAATAGGGATTATATTTGCACTCTCTTTCCGGGCGATTAGCTCAGTTGGTTCAGAGCACCTGC
>CAZOHL010000088.1:0-13379 GCA_964579645.1 uncultured Rikenella sp.
CACCGTCATACCTGAGCCTGAACGGCCGTTTCGGTACGTTCATCTCAGGCTCCGGAAGCCTTTCGGCTGACCTCGGGATTACAAGAAGCGGCGGCGCCATGTCACTTACCCTGGGAGCAATGAACTACTTCCGCCAGAGAATCTTCGCGGGAGGTTACGGCCTTAACCTGGGATTCGGAGGCGGATCAACCGCAGTTAATGTAAAGGTGTCAGTGGGCCTCAGTATAATGAACAAGAATAGCAGGGCAAGCTGGGATATCTTCCTTGACGGCCAGCAGCCGCTGGTCCCGAAAGGTGCAACCACAACAGTCGGACTTTCAATTGGCAGAAGCGTTTATTTCGGTTCAAGATGATCATACAGATGAAAAAAATAAGCATAGTATTATTCATTATCCTTGTCGGATCGCAGTTCATTTTTGGTCAGGACCGGAATGCAAGGCTGGAGTCATTCAAATCGGGTGCACTGGCAAATTACCGGGAATACTTCTTAGCGGCGGGCCTGGATGAGAAGGATCAACTGAGGCTTACCGCATCGGGGAGTTATGACAGGCTGGCAATGTCCGGGAAAACTGATATCATGAATATACTGCTGAGATCATGGCAGGAATCACTGGTGATAGTTCATCTTGAATCGAGAAGGGAATTGTGGGGATGGAACAGTGAGAACGGCAGGGCAATTCAGATTGACACATGGGATCTGAATCCTGAGCCTGTTGCCGTAGCTTCCGAACCGGCAGAAACGGAAATCGCAAAACATCCTTGGTTCCTTTATGTCGGAGGTGCCCAGCAGATGGATTCCAATAAAAACATCAGCGGAGCCCTGAACCTCCGGACCGGTTTCTTTATGCTGCAAAACAAGATGGACCTGGCGGTCTCACTCACGGAATCATTGTCAGGGAACCTGGAGGACGAATCAGCTTCACTGACGACCAGTGTCGGAGTGGGAAGCAAGTATTATTTTCGGCTGACAAAAAGCAGCTTAAGACCAAATCTCGGGGCTGAACTGGCTGTATCGCTTCCCTCCGGCGGAAAGGCTGCTTTTACCCCTTCAATGCTTGCCGGGGTAAGCTGGTTCGTCGGTCCCGGCTGCCTTGACGCTGGACTCAGGATTGGAAGCAGTTCGATGATGATGTTCGGGTATACGCTCATCCCTAAGCTGAAAACCGGAAAATAATACGGTGAATCAAGGGTAGCATCGTGAATTTATGGCTTTTTCTTTTCAGTATTTTCAGCAGTATACCCTTACTGATTGACATCCTGCCTGAAATAAAATTGACTTGCCGGTTCATGTAAAGTATCTTTGTGACAAATACTAAAAACCAGTGCATGAAACCGTCGAATCGATTTGTATGGTGGGCTCCGCGGATTCTCTGTATCCTCGCCATTGCCTTTGTCAGCCTGTTTGCATTTGATGCATTTTCACCGGAGAAAAACTTCTGGCAGAATCTTGCCGGACTGCTTATTCATCTTATCCCCTCATTAATTCTTACTGCCATGCTGATTGTTGCATGGAAATGGGAACTTGTGGGAGGGATACTGATTGCTGTCACGGGCCTTGCATTAATCCCTGTCATATTCAATATTAATAACCGGCCAGGCAACACCACGGGTCAGACCCTGGGAATTGCCCTGATGGTTACATTACCTTTCATTGTTACAGGGATACTGTTCATCGTCAGTCATTATGTCGGACTCAGACACAGTGCTGGTGAACAACAGCCCTGATCTTTTGTTGATGAATACAAAAGATGCAGAGCGTCTTAATCCGTCACTAACACATTTCCGTATCATGAAAAAATCAATTGGAATTATTTTCGTCACCCTGGCACTGTCTTTTACAGGCCGGGCTTCCGGTCAGGGTTTCGTCGAAACAGTGGAGGAAGGCGGGATGTCAGCCATGTATGGCAACGAGTGCGTTGTAACCCTTCAGTCCGGTGAAGTAATCACAGGCAAATTTGCCGGTGGGGTTTATGTAATAAACGGTCTGACCAGGATCAAGGTAAAGCTTGAAAGCGGGGAGAATGCAAAATTCCTGCCTGAACAGGTGGTATCCCTTAAGGTGAAAGCCTCGAAACTCATGAAACTAAGCATGATCAGTGACGCCGGAAGCTCCATCAAGGAGTTTGCAAACTCGGACCTTAACGGAATAGTAGATCGCGAGTGGGTTATATTTGAAACGGCAACAACGCCGGCCCAGAAGGAAACCAAAAGAATTCTCCAGCTGCTGAATCCCGGATTTGACAGCAAGGTCAAGGTGTTTGCTGAACCAGGTGCGAAAACAGGAGGGCTGAGTATAGGCGGACTCCAGGTCACAGGAGGGGAGGACAGGGTTTATCTCTTCGTGAAAGGAGGAGAGAAGGCGTTTAAGGTAAAAAAGGGTTCATACCGGGAGAATTTCCAGGAGCTCTATTCAGACTGCCCGCAGATGCTCGAACAGTTCCAGGGAGAGAAGATCCGGTGGGACGATGTGGCGCTCCACGTTTATGCTTATGATCAGCTCTGCAAGTAGGACCCCAGCTGCCGCATTTGCAGGAGAATCCAATAAATAGCTGTTCTGCCGAAGAGTACAATACAATGCCGCTCCTGCCTGGGTAAACCTCATAAACCTGCCCTGCATAAGAAAATATGTCTCTTATTGAGCATTTACGGCACTGCTGCAATAGCCAGTCTTGCAGCATGTTATCCGATGGACTAAAAAAATAGTCAAAAAAAGCGCGAAAATAGTTGCATGACTAAGAAATTAGTCATATATTTGTATTGAAGGATTGACAGAAAAGTTATGAAGACAATGCAACTAACGAGGGCAGAGGAGCAGGTGATGCAGATTCTGTGGGATCTGGGTGAAGGTCTGGTCAAGGATATCCGTGACCGGTTTGAGGAACCCAGGCCGGCAAGGAACACTGTATCAACTGTGGTTAGAATTCTCGAGAAAAAGGGATTTATTGATCATAAGTCCTACGGAAACGTCCATCTGTATTTTCCGGTTGTTTCCAGGGACGAGTATTCGCGCCATCAGCTTTTTGGACTTCTCGAGGGGTATTTTGACAACTCGTTCCCGGCCATGGCATCATTCTTTGCACGTGAAAAGGATCTTTCCATGGCGGAGATGGAAGAGCTGATCAATGAGACACGGAAGGAATTATCGGACAGTAAAAGGCAGATGTGATGGAAACGGTAGGTCTTTACCTTCTCAGGTCAGCTGTATGGATTACGGGCTTTGCTCTTGTTTATCTTCTATTTCTCAGGAATGAGAGGTTTTTTCTCCTGAACAGGATATACCTTATTATTGGTATCATGGCTTCGGTCGTCCTTCCGCTGTTTACAATACGGTATGTTGTTGAGGTGTCTGCCGGTGAGGCGGCTGCCGAAGCCGGGCCGGCGACGGCCGTACTGCATGGCGGGAGCACCTGGCAGAATATTGTGGCAGGTGCACTGTTTGCTGTCTGGCTAGCCGGAGCGGGCACCATGCTTATACGGTATGTAATGCAGGTATTGCCTGTGCTAAGGGCAGCAGCCGGGGCTGACCGAACCTCCGGTTATCCGGTGAGGGTGTTGCGGTCACCAGGGTTTCCCGGATCATTTTCATTATTCTCTTTTGTCTTTGTCAATCCTTCTGTTACAGATACCGAGGCAAGGGAGATTTTGAATCATGAGCTGGTACATATCAGGCAGAGGCACTGGTTTGACCTTTTGCTCTCATCAATTCTATGCACGGTTCAGTGGTTCAATCCTGCTGCCTGGATCTATTCCAGGTTCATCAGGCAGAACCATGAGTACCTGGCTGACGAGGAGGCGCTGCAGCGTTCCTCCGACCCGGCCGTCTACAGGGCTGTGCTGCTTAACCAGATCGCCGGATCACCGGTAATTGACCTGGGCAATTTCTTTGGTTATTCACTAAACAAAAAAAGATTTCAAATGATGAAAAACACAATCAGTTCGCCATACCGTAAGCTCAGACTTCTTTTTATCCTGCCCGTCGCTGCCCTTGTGCTCTATGCTTTTGCAAAGCCAGAGTACAGGGTCGTCTCAGGGGAGCCGACACTCTCGGCATCGGAGGCTGTCACGACTGCCATGACTAAAAATGTCAGCGGGCTTGTTACGGATGAAAAAGGAGCTCCGCTGGAAGGAGCGGTAGTATTGGTAAAGGGTACAACGGTCGGAACAACCACTGACGGATCAGGCCGCTTTGCCCTGAAGGATGTTCCTGACGATGCAGTCCTCGTAATTTCATATGTCGGTTATGTAACCAAAGCAGTTTCGGTAAAGGCTGCCGGTAATTATATCAAAACCCAGTTACAGTGGGGCAACGTGATGACAGACACGGTGTCTGTTGCCCCACCTCCTCCGCCTCCTCCGCCTCCCACTCAGGCAGAGTTGACAAAGGCTCTTGTTGTGCTTGACGGAAAGATCACTGATAAACCTCTTTCAGAAATTGATCCCGCTGTTATTTCAGAAATCAACGTCTATAAGGGTGAAAAGGCCCTTGCCAAATACGGGGAGAAGGGTCGCAACGGAGTCGTCGAGATAACCACGAAAAAGAGCGCTGCTGCCTCCGGCAGTCAGAAGGAAGTGACAGTAACAGGCTACGGCAAGGATGAAGACCGGGATGTATTTGTGGTAGTTGAGGAGATGCCTCAGTTTCCCGGAGGGATGGAAGCCATGATGCTCTGGATTTCACAGCGGGTGAAATATCCGGAGCAGGCAAAGAAGAATGGAATAACAGGCACTGTATTTGTCAGTTACCTTGTGAACAAGGCAGGTAAGGTAGAAGGTGTTAAAGTCGAAAAGTCAGCTGATCCGTTGCTCGATGCCGAAGCTGTCAGGGTTATAGGTGAGATGCCCGACTGGAAACCGGGCACACAGCATGGCAAGGCAGTTGATGTGAGGATGACAGTGCCCGTGAAATTCAACCTGCAGTAAAAGCAAGACCAGAAATACTGGGGGAGATCTTATTATTCATTCAGTCAGGACCGGTTCGAAAGGGCAGGTCCTGATTTTGTTTTGCATCATATGCCGAAACATTGACGACAGGTAAGATTCCGGGAGTATCACCGGGTAAGGCAGAGCACTGTATGCTGTACGGCATACAGAAACCGTTTTCCCCTTTTTTCTGAGTGGTAGGATGTCTGATAACTATATAAAAAAGATTAATTTTGATACAGTCATAATTTCATTCAATCACGGAACATGATTCTTTTAAACGGCGAAGTCGGGAATTACATCTACAGCAGCGGCAGAAAATATTCCTACTTCGCGGGAAACAATTACCTGGGTCTGGCCGGTCATCCGGAGATAAAAAAAGCTGTCATCCGTGCCGTTGAAAAATATGGCGTCAACTTTGCCGCATCGCGTCATACTACAGGCACATCAGACCTTCACCTTGAGCTTGAGGGTGCTCTGGCTTCATTCAAGGGCAAGGAAGATTCGGTTGTCTTTGCCTCAGGTTACCAGGGAAACAGCATCCTTCTGGAAATACTCAAGGGAAGCTATTCAACCGTCTTCATTGACCAGTCGGCACATGCAAGCATTATTGCTGCCATCCCGGCCGATGTGGTAAAGGTGATGTATTATGATCACTGTGACGCAGGGCATCTCGATTATCTCCTGGACTATAACCGGGGGTCGGGTCCGCTTGTGATTACTGACGGGATCTTCGCCCTGACGGGCGAAATAGCACCGCTGAACCAGATATATGAAGTTGTAAGGAAGCACGATGCCATCCTGGTCGTCGATGACGCTCATGCCACTGGTGTTCTAGGGTCCACCGGCAAAGGAACCCCGGAACATTTCGGACTTCCCGGTGACGGGAAAATATACCAAACCGAAACGATGAGCAAGGCGCTGGGGGGTTACGGCGGGTTCATCTCAGGCAGCCGTTCGGTCACTGAAATGATCCGTGAAAAGTCGGCAACATACCAGGCTTCCACAGCGTTGCCTCCGCCAATTGCTGCTGCGGGAATAGCCTCACTGGCAATCATCGGGAAAAATCCCGGTCTGCGTAAGGAACTGCTTGACAAGGCGTGGATGATCAGGGAGGCAGTTACCGCAATGGATTTCAAGACAACTCATTTCCGGACACCGATTGTGCCTGTCATCTTCGATTCTGCTGATAGGGCGGTGGAGCTTTCTGAATTCCTGGGGGAGAACGGGGTTATAGCTCCTTCGGTTAATTATCCGGGCAGACAGCAGCTTCACCTGGTGAGGATAGCTGTATCGGTCACTCATACAGAGGATCAGATAAGTCAGTTACTTGGTCTATTAAAACAATGGAAGGATAAAAATGAAAGCAATTAAGATTAAGAAGGTAGTTATCGAGCCCCTGAATCTTGATCTCGAAGAGCCGTTCAGGATCTCAATCGGAACGAAATACAGCATTGAAAATGCGCTGGTAACGGTGGTTCTTGACAACGGCATTGAAGGTTACGGTGAAGCAGCTCCTCTTGAGCCGATAAACGGTGAGAACCAGGCAACCGCGCTTGCCACCCTGAAAAGCTGTGTGGACTTCATCAAGGGGAAGGACATAACTGAATACAGATCCGTTGCTGCCACACTTCGAGGCGTTTTCCAGCCACAGGTGACTGCGCGCTGCGCGATTGAGATGGCGTTAATAGATGCCTATGCCAAGGTTCTTGGGATACCACTCTTCCAGTTCTTCGGCGGTGCCGGAAACAAAGCTGAGACTGATTACACTATAGATATAGTACCTCCTGATGTGGCAAAAAAGAATGCCACCAAACTTGCGAAGGAGGGTTATACAGTATTGAAGACGAAGGTGGGGAAGAAACTGTCAGATGATATTGACCGCCTGCTTGCTATTAAGGACGGAGCACCTGAATGCGGCATCACAATTGATGCCAACCAGGGCTATTCTCCCTGTGAAGCGGTTCACTTCATTGAAGAGATGACTAAGAACGGTATCAGACCCATCCTGTTCGAGCAGCCCGTTTCAAAATATGACCTGGCCGGAATGAGGTTCGTGAAAGACCACACTTCAATACCTATTGCTGCTGACGAGTCAGTATTCACAAGTGCAGACGCAATCAACGTTGTGCGCACAGGATGTGCAGACTACATCAATATAAAGCTGATGAAGTCAGGCATCATTGAGGCGATGGACATTGCTGCCATAGCCCGGAGTGCCAACATCAGGCTGATGATCGGCTGTATGCTTGAATCAAAACTGGCTTTGGGCTGTGCAGTGCATATGGTTGCCGGGATGGGCTGTTTCAGCCATGTCGATCTCGATCCGCACAGCGAACCTGAAAAGGAGCCCTTTGCTGGCGGACCTGATTACAAGGCGCCGTTCTATACTCTCTCACCGGACCTGCCGGGGATAGGGTGCACCAGGAAATAGCTGACGACGGGCGGCTTTCTGTCAATCAAATCTTTCCAGGGTTATCCTGTCGAGGATGAATTCATTGATCTCCCCATCCATATTCATGTTGAAGTTTTCGTACCTGATTGTCAGGATGTTTTCACCTTCCCTGAGTTCAATCCATTCCGGGAAAGTGTAACCCCAGTCTGACCATTCCTCTTTCCCGCGTTGCGGGAAGACAAGCGCATTGACGTATTCGCCGTTGACATAAAGCGACCGGATAGCGCAATTGTTGTCGGTGTTGACAGGACCCGAGCCGTTGGCATAACGCATCTGCAGGGCATAGATGCCAGATGTAGCTTTGAGAACGACTATCAGTTCCCGGTTCTTTTCCAGGGTGAATCTCACGTAGCCGCTTCCGGTGAATCCGGGATAAAGGTCCTCACCGCTGATATTGAAGCTCTCGGCTTCGGCTGTTACGGAGCTGATGTTTGAGGGTGAGACTGTTACAGGGTTGCTCAGGAAAGATTCTGTTCCGCTTCCGCTGACGGCCATCACCTGGTATTCACCTGCCTCACTCCGGCGGTCCGGAATCAATTCTGTCTCCGTGGTTGCAGCAACCATTTTACCGTTTTTGAAAACCCTGTAACCGGTTGCCTCGCTGACCGGGCTCCACACGAGACCTTTGTCTTTAACTGACAATACCGGTGTCTCGGGAGCGGTGAGATTGGCTGATAAGTTGAAGGTGTTACGGTTAGCTTTTCCGTTCATTGTTATTTCGACCGTGTGGTTGCCTGTCAATGTATCCGGTATGAAATGACCAGCCGATTCTGCACCGTCAATTCTGAATGATTCGATGGTGTCTCCCCATCCTTTGACCTTTATATTGTAAGTGCCTCCACGGTAGCTGAAGTTATCCAGAGAATATGGTCCCCTGAAGCTCTCCGGTATCACCGGTCTGAATGCCATCCTGTCCTTGTCGAAGCTTATACCTATGATCACACGGTGGTATATCGCCAGCATAGCCGCAACACTCCATAACTGTCTGTCAGAGTTTGTTTCCGTTCCTGCAAAATCACCGGTTTCAGCAACGAAGTTCTCCTTGTTTGTGAGGAAGAGTGCCGCAGGCCGGATGATTGATGCAATTCCTTCCCCGACAGCCTCGGCATGCCCGTTCTCTGCGTTGGCCATTGTCCAGAATGCCTGTACGAATGGCCAGATGCCGTTGTTGTGATAGGGGGGGATGCCCGGTGTCTGCGGATATATGCAGGTAATGCCGAAAGGGGTTACGGGGGTATTCTGAAGCACCTTCAGCTTCCTTTCATCGTCAGCGATACCGAAGAGTACTGTGAAAGCTTCGCCGAGTGCTTCCGCCCGCGGCGAAACCGAACGGAAGTGTCTGCCATAGAGATACTGGCCGTAATAACCTTTTTCATCCAGCCATAGATGCTTGTTGATATTTGCACGAAGCTCCGTCGCTCTGTCACTCCACATGTCCTCCTTTCCGAGTTCCCGTGCCATCATCCCGGCAGTGATCAGTGCCTGAAAGTATGCGGCATTGGTACCAAGGTTCAGGGAACCGTAAATGTCTGACGGTTCCATCCAGAGAGGGTATGTCTGCTTTCTCCAGTCAAGGAATGAAGATTCTCCGCGGATGAGTCCTGTTAAAGGGTCAATAATTGTTTTGCTGTCTGCCGTGAGGCTGTTCCTGACTACTTCGAATGCAGTAGCGAGCCACTCCCTGTCACCGGTATATTTATATACTTCCCATGCTGCCAGTGCCCAGACCACCCTGTCAGAAGAGACCGGCCAGGCTCCGCCGGTGCCTGTATCCTGTATGATTCTCCCGTCTGCGACTTTCTCCATCAGGCTGTTCATGCAGCGTTGCGGATCGAGCCATGCAAGTGAAAGCACCGCAGCATAGCTCAGGTCACGGGTCCAGACTCCGGGCCACGCCTCTCCTGTGCGGAAGGTACCGTCCTTTTCCATCAGCATTACCATCTCGTCAAGAGACATGTTATGGAGTGCATTCAGGAGCGGGTACGGGCTTGTGAACTGAGGGTACTGCGATAGATCTCCAGCTTGTTTCCATGATGAGGATGTGTGGGCCGACGGATCATATACATTGAATGTCAGTACTTTTTCATAAATGCCATCCCCGTCAGGATCTTCCAGCTTCAAATCCGGATTGCCAGGAATATTCTCAAAATCCCAGTTGAGGGGGTATGTGTCACCCGCTATGTAAAGTCCCTTGAAATCATCCCTGAATATCCGGTTCCCGGGGAGATCATCAAAGTATCCATTGTCCCTGAATGTGTCAAGCACCTTTCTGAAGTCTACCCTGAACCTGACTTTTGTGTTTGGGGGCAATGGTTTTGAGGCATCTTTAATCGTATCTGGAGCGCTTCTTTGTCCGAATTGGACATCAATAATAGTTTCCTCATCGTTTACGGGAAAGATATTCGCCTGGTGATTAATTCCGAACGGAAGTTCATTGTCACGACCGTTGATGCTGAACTTGAACTCGATTACCGGGTCAACAGCCGCGGCGGGGCTCTGGTAATCAGAGGTCATTTCTTCAGCGCTGAGGGCACGGGAAGTGAAATTTTCCTGTTTGACCCTGTCAGGGTAGATTGAATACCAGTCTGATCTGAACACTGGGGAATCCTTCACGTTGCATGATGTGAGTCCTGCTAAACAGATGATTGACAGACTAATTACCCGGGTTAACTTCATCGTGATTTGAACTTTTGATTAGTTATGTTCTGCTTTCCAAATTTACATAAAGCGGGATAATAAGGTCTGTAACAGTAATTCCTTCATCCGGACTAGCGTAACACCGTTTTATCCGGTTATTTTCACTCCTGATTTAATTTATTGAAAATAAGTAAAATATACAGAAAATAAACCGTACCTTGTGAAATATTATAAAATCAAATAATGAGTAAAGGAACAGTAAAATTCTACAATGAATTCAAAGGATTCGGATTTATTAAGGAGGAAAATTCACCAAAAGAGTATTTTGTGCATTCATCTGGATTAAAGGACAATATCAAAGAAAATGATACTGTGACATTTGACCTGGAGCAGGGAAAAAAGGGATTAAATGCGGTAAATGTTAAACGTGTATAGATTTAATAAAGTCATTTAACCAAAGAAACAGTCTCGCCGGTGACGGCGGGACTTTTTTATCGAAACAATTGAAATTATGATTGAGAAGAAACCAATAATTCACAGCTCGCCAGACCTGTCCAAGATGAAGGAAGTCATTATTGACCACAGGACAAAAATATATATTACTCCGGGTGCTGATGCCGTTGAGGCCAAATCACGCTACCTTGCTAATCTTAAGAACAGAAGACCGTAAACAGACAACCAGTCTGCATGCTGTCATAGGATTTAGTCCGGATTTGTCATCCTGAGTATATCCGCCATTGGCGTAGGGTTAGTCAATATTTGCATGCCTTGATTTATTGCGCCACAATTTTGATTCGCTTCAAAATGACATCCTCACCTCTGTTTTTTCTCGGTTCACATCCGCGAAAGGCCTTCCCAAACAAATTTTAACCTTTTTAAATCAGCACTTTGTCAAAATTCAGATAATTGAAGGGTTTCGTCTTCCATAAATTGTAATATTCAGGAAGAGAGATGGTTAGCGTGCATTCATTCCTGCAACAACAGTATTAACCAGAAACCTTGGTAAAAAGTCACCCGTTTTTGACGAATGTCCGGATAGGTGTTGTAAACGGCCTGCCTGTCCGCATGGATGTCCTGTAAAACTTGATTAAGGATTTTTAACATAGTCGCAAAATGCCATTAAATGGGCATCAGCGTCTTGATTTGCCTTTGTGTGTACTTTAAATTTGTCAATACAAAAGGACCATGAGAATGAAGATTCTATTCCAGATAACATCGCCTGAGACCGGAAAGGTTATTATAAGACGGAGGAAGATAGCCAGGGCACTGCGCTGGTGGCTCAGGGATAATGGTATTGTATATGACTATAAGTATTTTCTCATTTAGAAGTATAGTAAACAGAATAAAATTGAAGTGATGGAAAATCAAACCGTAGGGAACAACGCAAATGTAACTGCTGACCGGCCGTTGGGAATGATTTCAGGTCGCGGTGCATCGCCGGTATTTTCAAGGCTTAACCATCTGTTTTCCGAACTCACTGCGGAAGTGCGCCAGGACCTGATAAGTTATCTTGACGGGATGGGACTGATAAATGAGGCTTCTATCCTGGTAATTCCATCAACAAGGCATTATTTCTATGATGCCGATGATATGAAGGGGGTGAAGACCATCGTGAATCTGAAACCGCTCAACTACGTAAGGGAAATAAGGGATTTCCTCCGCAAACTTTCAGAGCTGCTGCCTGCAGACAGCACTTTTGTGGGATGTTTTACCGATAACAAGTCGCAGAACGGTTTCTCTGACAAGTACGGTAATCTGCCCAAAAATCTTTCGCATAAGGCTGAGGTTTATGAAAACGGTATAGAATCCAGGATACCTTTTATAAACAGGATGTACAGTTTCATTGACATGAAGACCAACCGGTATCTGACAGTGAGGACAGTTTCACTCCTGCTTGAAGAAAGCAATCTTCAGCTGGTTACAATGACTGAAAAAAACGGTCTGACCTATTTCCATGCAAGGAAGAGATCGTCAATTATAGGCTTGATAGCGTGATGAAAATGTCTGCAAATGTGAATATAACTATGATTATTAATTACTTAAACTTAAAAATGGCTGAGATGAAAAAAATGATGTATGTATTTGCGGCTGTGCTGATGGTGGCCGCGCTGGGTTCCTGCCAGCAGGATGACAGCGAATTGATACTTAAAAAGGGAGATTCTGGTTCTGAAGCGACACTGCCGCCTTCAGATGCAGGGATAGTGCCACTTGTACTTGAAGGTGCAAATAATGGTGGCAACGTTACATGCGCTGAAGTTGCAGCTGCATTTGAACTGGAGCCGGGATATTTTCACTGCGGTGACAAAATTGACTTTGTCAACGGGATGTTCGAAGGTGAATTCCCTGAAGGACTTCAGGTAGAGGTTAAGGATGGCGTTTTTGTGGAGTTCAGTATGGACGAGCCAATCATGATTGAAGATGTAGAATATGTAGTTGGCGCCGCAATTGTAAAAGGCGGCAATTCTGCAAGTGTATATTTCTATCCAGGTGGCAGCATGGGCGATAAGAACCTTACTGCGCCTGTAAACAGGTCAGGAAAGCCTGCGGGCCTTAGCAACCTGACTTTCTGTCTGGTCAAAGCAAATCCGATTGTGATTGCTCTTAAAACCTACCTCGCCGTACCGGTTAAAGGAGAACAGGTCTCCTATAAAAGAATCGGCTGGGCGGTAAGTGGCGGACTGGGCGTCAGCACGGAATACGGACTCCACATGGGATACAATTACTATGATTTCAACGGTATTAACGAGTTTGACCTTGTCAAGGCTACACTTGGAGCAATAGGAGGTCCTGTAGGTACCATAAAGGCTTCAGATTACTGGGTGGAGAACGAACATTTCCTTGAAATTCTGCTCGATATTGACGAGGAGTTCAACTATGTATTCGACGACACCTATCTCTATGTAGGATCGCTTGACGGTTATGAAGGCCGTTGGTACAAGGAATTCCCCTGGTCAGTTGAAGGAAGTTTTGCTGACCAGAGAGTTTTCAGAATCAACTTCAGTGAGATAACTCTATAGGATTAGATAAGTTGCTATGGTGAGCCGGTGAGTTCCGGTTTGCTTGGAGGGTGTCTCAAAAGGACACCTTCTCGTTTTCCGGCGGTCGGTCGCAATGGCTGGCCGCTTTTATTCCTGTACCTTTTCTGGTCAATTTTTCCGGCAATCTTCCTGTTCTTGTTTTTCCCGATATTCTTTCTTGTCTTTTGATTTTTGACCAGACTTTCGCTCATAATCTTTTACATACGGAGATCATTTTACCTGATCATATCAGGCCACTCACAATAAATGACAGCAGCCCTCACTTTCCTGCTCTCCTCTCCGGGGAGCTTTCTGAAGTTGTGAGGGCTGCCTTTCAAAATTAAAAAGGA
>CAZOHL010000089.1:0-12964 GCA_964579645.1 uncultured Rikenella sp.
CCGCTGTCAAGCAGGTTCCACTGACCCGGCATAATCCACATGATCAGGCTGTTGGCCAGAAGGAACACAATCATGACTATATAACCAGTAAGGGAATTGAAAAAACCGGCTACCTCTTTTCTGAAAAGGGTGAACATAATTTCAAGTTTGATGTAAAAATATCTAAATCTTTCATGGTCTGGCCGGTCTGCGGGCATTTTTGACATCTGTGATTTTAGTGCCCGGGTAATAGAAACCGATTATCCTTTTGTAACCCATCTTTTTTTCAGCCATGTGTTTCGCCCCGTCCTGACACAGACCCACCCCATGCCCGTAGCCTTTTCCGTTGAAAACAATACTGTCACCGGCGGTTGAAATTGAAAAATATGCTGACCTGAGTCCGAAGCGAAGACGTATCTCCTCGCTCCACAATTTCTTTCCCTGTACAGTACGGTTTGTTATCCTTCCCCCGGAAGGGGTGGTTGCGGAATAGATTGCTCCCTCGATTCCCGGGGTTATGCCCTTCGATCTCAGGAAACTGTTCCATTCGCTTCGCGTGATGCTTTTCTTCCATACCGAGGATGCTGAATAGCTGCACCACGGATCTTTCACACTCACCAGGTACGGGTATCCGGCCAGCCACACATCGGCTGACGATGCTGTCTCGCCTCCGCAATTGCCATGGAATGCAGCTTCTATCATTATGCTGTCGTGGTCGGTCAGCACCATTCCGGCTGTCGAACGGCACGCATTAACTATTACGCTGTCTGTCACAACTCCCGGGTAGACCTGGCAATGGATATCATCACACATATTATACCCGTCGAGGGCATGCCTGTCGATATTCCTGTAGATGTATGTGCGAGCCACCACTGCCTGCGCCCTGTAGTAATCAGAGGGTCCGTATTTGCCGGCCTCGGCACGGACCACTCCCGGCAGGCATTCTTCAACGGTTGTGTTGTTCAGGATACGAAGTGAACCGGGGAATGAGGAGACTGTAAGTGTGCCGGTGAGGGTCTTCTCCGGCTCACTGCTGCCAGGTGCCCTTACCGTGAAGAGCGCACCGGGTGCTGACGGGGCGAAGGTGAGTGAGTCAGATAATCCTCTTATGCCTGACAGTGTGCTGTATATTACCCTGTCACCATAGCGTGTCATGGCAACTGTTTCTCCCGTATTGAGACGTGCCTCTCCTGAACTGCCGTCGGAAAGAGTGCAGCCGCCCTTCACCATGGAGAACACCAGGCTGGAAGGCTTTGAGCGTGCGAAGATACGGATTGAGATCTGGGAAAATGAGACCAGTGGCATCAGGATGAACAATGTGACAGCCAGGGTTTTTCTGCTCATCTTCCCTCCTTTTGAACAAGGCTGCCTGCCATATCTGCCGCTACTCTCCCGGAGGCTCCGCTGCCTCCAAGAATTGCGCGAAGGTCCCTGTAATCGGCCTTTATTCTATCATGCCTGTAACCGGTGACAAGTATCTCCTCCAGTTCCCTGTGAAGGCTGACTGCATTCAGATCAGCCTGGATCAGTTCTTTCACAACTTCCCGGTCCATGATAAGATTCACAAGGGAGATGAACCTGACTTTGATGAACCATTTAGCCAGCCTGTATGTAACAGCGCTGGTTCTGTAGCATACTGCCTGCGGTACGTCAAAGAGTGCAGCCTCAAGGGTTGCTGTGCCTGAAGTGACGAGTGCCGCCTCTGCCACAGCAAGAAGGTCATAAGTTCTCCCGGTGACAATTCTGACAGGGTAACTTGAAGCTGCCTCCTGGTAAAGCCGTACCGGGAGATGATCCATAGCCGCAACAACAAACTGGTAATCAGGGAAACCGGAAGACACGCCTGCGATGACAGGAAGAATAGCCCTCACTTCCTGAAGCCTGCTACCGGAAAGAAGTGCAATCACAGGCCTGCCGTCAAGCCCTATTGACGCTCTTATTGCATCCCTGTCAGGCGCAGTGGCACGCCATGCATCTATGTGGTCAATCAGAGGGTTTCCCAGGAAGATTGCAGGGAAGTTATGGCGCCGGTAAAACTCCTTTTCAAACGGGAATATAATGTAAAGCCTGTCAGCATACTTTTTTATCTTTTTTACTCTTCCTTCGCGCCATGCCCAGAACTTGGGAGAAATGTAGTAGAATACCTTCAGGCCCGACTCCTTTGCAAACTTGGCCATTCGCAGGTTGAATCCCGGGTAGTCTATCAGGATCACCACGTCGGGTTTCATTTCGGTTATCTGTCGTCTGCACTCGCTGAAGTTGTCTTTGACCTTCCGGATGTTTACAAGCACCTCGATAACCCCCATGAATGCTGTCTCACTGTAGTGTTTCAGCAACCGTGCTCCTGATCCTCGCATCAATTCGCCTCCCCAGCAGGCGATTTCTGCAGCCGGGTCAGCTCTGAGCAGGTGCTTCACAAGGTTGGAACCATGAAGATCACCGGATGGCTCTCCTGCAATGATGAAGTACCTCATCCTAGAACAACTTTATCGCGAAAACTGTAAAGGCCCAGACTATTGTAATTCCGAGTACTCCCCTGGAGGCTCTAAGCATATCAAGCCGGTTGAACAACAGGAAAATGATAATATTGGCAAAGACTGAGACACTCATTATTTCCGATATATTGCCTGCACCTTCCACCTTCCTCAGATAATCAACCAGCGTAAGTCCGTGATGTGTAAGCAGAAAAAATACGAGGAATGCCAGGGCTGGCACCGCCAGTCCAGCAACCACACCGGATATCGCATTATTGAACCTTTGCCTGAACCACATCTTAAAACTTTGATTTAAGGGTTTCCATAAAGCCGTAGGCCGTCATGTCAGTTGTCACGGGCACCACAGAAACGTAACCATTCTGTATGGCCCAGTCGTCAGTATCTGATGCTTCCGGTTCACGGTTAACAAAATTGCCTGTAAGCCAGTAATATGTCTTTCCGGCCGGGTCTTTTCTCTTCTCAAATTCCTCCTGCCAGTTGCCTGAGGCCTGGCGGGCGACAATCATTCCCTTTATCGCGGCTGCCGGCAGTGCCGGGAAGTTGACATTGAGGCATATGCCTGGAGGCAACGGCTCGCGAAGAAGCATGGTGCATATCTTCCTGATGTACTCTTCGCACCCTGAGAAATCGGCGGATGATGAATAGCTGTTCAGTGAGAATCCCACTGATGTAATGTCATAAAGGCATCCTTCAAGCGCGGCAGCCATTGTTCCTGAGTAGAGTATGCTGGCCGAGGCATTTGAACCATGGTTGATACCCGAGACCACCAGGTCAGGCTTTCGTTCGAGCAGCTGGCTTACGGCCAGCTTGATTCCGTCAGCCGGGGTGCCGCTGCAGGCGTATATCCGCTTGCGGTCATCCTCCTCGAGGAGCTTAACCCTGAGAGGCTGTTTTACAGTCAGTGCCTGTGACATGGCACTGCGGCTTTCGGTGGCAGATATAACAACCAGCTTGCCGAAATCCTCCATTATCCTGATGAGGGTTTTTATTCCGCCTGCATAAAGTCCGTCATCATTTGTTAAAAGAATGAGCTTATCGTTATCTTCTATATTCATCTGGAATTCTGTTGACGTGCAAATATAATGATAATGACTCTGCTTTTAATGCCACGTCTCCTTGATGCCTCAAACCTTTTTTCCTTACTTTTGCATTCTTAAAAACAAATAACAGTACCGCGATGAAGATTTCTTATAACTGGCTCAGGGAGTATCTTGACTTTGATGCACAACCAGATGAGCTGTCAACGGTTCTGACATCACTGGGCCTTGAGGTTGAGGATGTTGAAGAGTGGGTCTCGGTAAAGGGTGGCATGAAGGGTGTGGTCGTTGGCAGGGTGCTTACCTGTGAGAGGCATCCGGATGCCGACAGGCTGAGCGTAACCACCGTGGATGTCGGTGGAACGGAGCCGCTCAATATTGTATGCGGGGCGCCAAACGTAGCTGCCGGACAGGTTGTGGCGGTCGCCCTCCCTGGCACAATGATCTTTCACGGGAATGAACAGTTTGAGATAAGGAAATCAAAAATACGCGGGCAGCTGTCTGAGGGGATGATATGTGCAGAGGACGAACTTGGCATAGGAACTGACCATGAAGGGATTTTGGTTCTTGACGGGAATGCACGCATTGGCATGCCTGCTGCAGAATATTTCGGGGTTACGACCGATACGGTCTTTGAGATAGGGCTGACGCCGAACAGGATTGACTGCAGCTCTCACTTCGGTGTGGCGCGAGATCTCGCCGCCTTCTATAACCTCAGGAGACCGGTCAGGGCAAAACTGCCGGAAATTGACGGATTTAAAAAAGAAAGAGACAAGGGTGTCATAAACGTTACAGTCGAGGCTCCGGATGCGTGTATACGTTACTCAGGCCTTACCCTGCGAGGTATAAAGGTTGGTCCTTCCCCGGCATGGTTGCAGACCAGGCTCAGGTCAATAGGCCTCAACCCCATCAACAACGTCGTTGATATCACCAACTTCGTCCTTCATGAGACCGGGCAGCCACTTCATGCCTTTGATGCCGCGGCCATAAACGGGGACACAGTGAGGGTAATGCATCTTCCCGAAAAGACGAAATTCATAACCCTTGACGGAGTGGAACGCACTCTCTCATCGAATGACCTCATGATATGCAACCGTGAAGAGGGGATGTGCATTGCGGGAGTCTTTGGCGGACTGAGATCGGGCGTCACAGAGGCGACAACAGACCTCTTCCTCGAGAGCGCCACCTTCAGCCCGGTGTCGGTGCGCCGCACATCACGAAGGCATGACCTGCACACTGACGCTTCATACAGGTTTGAGAGAGGCACTGATCCTGAGATGACTCTCTACGCACTCAGGAGAGCTGCCATGCTGGTGAAGGAGCTTGCCGGCGGCGAAATTACCGGAGATATAATTGACATTTACCCAACACCCGTCAGAAAAGCCCTTGTGAAGTGTTCGCTTGACAGGATGGCGAAGCTTATTGGCAAGGAAATACCGGTAGAAACAGTCAAAACCATTCTCTACAGCCTTGATATAAGCATCACGGACGAAGAGCCTGGTATTCTGTATCTTGAAATACCTTCATACCGTGTAGATGTAACCCGTGAGGCTGATGTCACCGAAGAGGTACTCAGGGTTTACGGTTATGACAAGATCGGGGTCAGCCATGAGATGCACTCGATGTTGTCACATACTGAAAAACCTGACCGTGAAAAGGTTGCCGCCAATATTTCGGAGATGCTCTCTGCCAACGGCTTCTCAGAGATAATGTGCAACTCGCTCACACCAGCTGCCTGGTTTGAAACCACGGGCGACTTTGACGCAAAGACAATTGTAAAGCTCGCCAATCCGCTCAGCAGTGACCTGAACGCAATGAGACTCTCACTTTTACCGGGCATGCTGAACACAATAGCCTGGAACCTCAACAGGCAGAACAGCAACCTCAGGCTCTTTGAACTCGGAAACACCTACACCCGGAAGGAAGGAAAAGGTACCCTGGAAATAACTGCTAACTTCAGTGAAAAGCAGATACTTGCACTTGCCCTGACCGGGAATATAAATGAAAAACGATGGAATGCCAATGAGCTGGCCTCAGGATTCTTTCACCTCAAGGGTTACATCGAAATGGTCCTCTCGCGTGTCGGTATCGCCAGGCAAGATCTCATTGCAAGCGAGGAAAATCCGGGATGGTTCGCAGAAGGGATGAAATACACTGCCGGAAGCCTTGACGTAGCCTCCTTCGGCAAAGTGTCAAAAAAATACCTGGCCATGTTTGACATACGACAGGATGTCTTCTACGCCGACATAATCTGGGGAAACCTCCTCAGGCTCATAAGCAGCCGGTCAATCCGTTTCTGCGAGTTGCCCAAATACCCGTGGGTTCGCCGTGACCTTGCCCTGCTCCTTGACAGATCGGTAAAATTCAGCCAGATACGTGACCTTGCTTTCAGAACGGAAAGGAACATACTCAGGGAAGTCGACCTTTTTGATCTGTATGAGAGCGAAGCCCTGGGGAAGGATAAGAAGTCATACGCCGTCAGCTTCATACTTCACGATGAAAGACAAACCCTCACCGAAAAGAATATAGAGAAGGCAATGGGCGCCCTGGTCAAAGCCTTTGAACGTGAGTTCGGTGCCACACTGAGATGAAAAAGCTGCTTGGCAGAACACATGATTATCTGTCGCTCGTCAGGTTCAGTCACACTGTCTTTGCGATGCCGTTTGCTCTTGCGGGCTACTTCATCGGAGCAACCGAACCGGGATACGGATTCTCGTTGGAGACTTTCCTGCTTGTGCTGGCATGCATGGTCTTCGCCCGGAGCGCTGCCATGGGGTTCAACCGGTGGGCTGATATGCGGTTTGACTCCATGAATCCGAGAACTTCAGTTCGCGAGATACCGTCGGGGAAGATCAAGCCGCGCCATGCATTGATGTTTGTGACTGCCAGTTCAGTCTTGTTCATTGTCTCTGCCGCCCTGCTTAACAGGCTGACCTTTATACTCTCGCCGGTTGCTCTGATAATTATCCTCGGGTACAGCTACACCAAGCGGTTCACCGCGCTGTGTCACCTGGTTCTCGGACTTGGGCTATCCCTGGCTCCCATCGGAGCCTACATTGCCGTGACCGGCTCCTTTGCCCTTCTTCCTCTCATCTACTCGTTCATCGTACTGACATGGGTAAGCGGTTTCGATATAATCTATTCCCTTCAGGATGACCAGTTTGACCGCGAGACAGGGCTCTATTCGATACCGGCGGTGATGTCGCGCAGCAAAGCGCTGGCCGTTTCAATCATACTTCACCTGATCTCGGTTTTCCTGGTTGTGGTGGCAGGTTTTGCCGGGCATGCAGGATTCATTTACTGGACTGGTGCAGCCGTATTCATCGTCATGCTCATCTACCAGCATCTTATTGTAAGGCCTGACGATCTGAGCAGGGTCAATATGGCTTTCGGAACCACGAACGGCATTGCAGGTGTCATCTTCGGACTGGCAGTAGTACTTGACCTGCTCCTCCTTTAAAACTTGAAGACGAAGCTGACGCCCAGCAACTCCTTGAATTGCACCATGGGAGCCTTCTTTTGTTTGCCATCATCGCCCAGCACCGGTTCACCCCTGTCATAAACCGGCAGCATCGTGTCGTCATCATAAATCATGTGAACATTCACCCGCAGATCAGTGAACCAGTTGAGCGGCATGGTGGCAATCATCTCCCAGTCAATATCAACATTCTGCGGCTTCGACAGGAAGTTGCTGAAGAGCTGAATCCTGTTAGACATATTGATCTTTTCAAACAGGACAAGCTTGCTGTTTAAGGTAAGATAGGCACCGAGCTCATTTTTGGAACGTTTGTCTGCGGCAATACCGTACTTGGTCTGGTTAATACTGGCTGTATCTGTCACGAAGGTCCCCTTGTATGACAATGGCGAAAAGCTTATGGAAGTGTTCTTATCAGGTTTGTATTCAAGGCCATAACCCAGGATGAAAGTTGCAGGATTGAAGAACTTGGAGACTATTAATGATGTGGTATCATTCGGGTAAGTGTAACCCGGCAGAAACTGCGACTTGAACTGGAATATCCCCGAAAGGTCAAACTTTCCGAATGCTTTGTGATTTATTTTGGAGTTGATCTCGAGTATATCCAGGTTTTTCCTTATACCTCCGTATTTGCCTGAAGCCTGTAGTCCGAGCGCAAAACGACCCGTGCTGGCTGAGATCACTTTTGAAAGTTTGCTGTTGTTGTTGAGGGCAGTCGTAATATCGAGTACTGATGAGATGTTGTTCTCTCCGCCTTTGGCCCAGTTGGAGACCACACCCTGTGAAAGCAGGTATGAAATGTCTGTCTTGAACTTCCAGATATCAGGTTTGATCTTGCTCAGGGCCACTCTCCGCAGTTCCTCCTCCTGTGCCGCTGTGACATTCACCCTGGTGTCAACATACCTGTCATGCCATGCCTGTTTTCTGAACAGCACTCCCTCCTCAGCCCGCAGAGAGAGGGTGTTGCGCATCGGATTGCCTATCCATACTGTCACCGAGTCTCCTTTGCCGTCCGGGAGCCAGAAACGTACCAGGTTGCCAGAAAGGCTGTTGAGCCAGACATCGGCCCCTCTTTCACCTTCGCTTGTGAAACGTATCATGGTGGAATCACGCTGTTCGAGATAACCGACGAGGGAACTGACAGCAGCTTCCAGTGAATCACTGACATACGGGTTTCTGAGATATCTGAACGGGAAATCTGACCGCGCCGGTGAAACCTCCGGCAGGGTATCGGTGATTACCAGGACGATAGTGTCATTTGTGGAATGGGGCAGCCGGGCCGGGATGAAGTCCTTCATCATTATGTAAACCGAATCATTCAGCTTGAGGGTATCATTCTTCATGAAAGGCTTCGAGTCTGGTGTCAGCTTTACCTTTTCCACCCTGTTACCTGTTCTTATGAACATTTCTTCAGCACGCGGGGCCTTTATACTGTCGGCAAGGGCAGTATCAGGCTGAATGATAGGTAAGATGATCCTGATCGAATCAAACAGGTAATAGCTTTCAGCCGGCACACTGATTCTTTCAAACGGATATTCTGAAAGGAAACTGATGACTGTATCAGCGGGAGGTCTGGAGGCAAGCCACACGAGGTTACGGATAGCTTCGCGTAGTGGATCATTGCTTCGTTTCCAAATGGCTGGTGAAGAACTGAAGCGTTCAAGAAACTTCAGTGACTCATCCCTGTCAAGTCTTATATCCTGCGGGCCTTTGATTCCCGGTACGGGAGAAGCCTTGATCTGCCTGGGAGCACGCGTTGTTACAGACAGACTATCAGAGCCCGTTACAGTCACCTGAGGAATCACCGGTACATCAACTACCTGTGCATCCAATATCAATGTAAATGCAAGGCAAAGAAAAGGCAACAGAATCTTTATGGTTCCCCGTTTCATTTCATAACGTTTAATAAATTCAGGATTGTACCCCAAATGTAAAATGGTTATATTTGCAAAAATAGCCGAATTCCATGAATTCCCGCTTTGACAGCATCACAAACAGGAAGCTGATCTATCGCAACATCAAGAACAGGGACGCATTCCATCGACAGGGGTTGTCTGCTTAATCGCAATTGTCTGCTAATAATTGTTAAATTTTCTTAATCGCTTGCTAAGGAAGGCATTAGGCAATAAGCATTAGGCAGTGGTGAAGGTCTGAAGGTCTGAAGGTCTGAAGTCGCGCGGTATGGCAGACCGTGGAAAAAATCCCAAATCGCAAATCGCAAATCCCAATTTCAAATCTCAATTTCAAATCCCAAATCCCATGAGCTTACCATATTGTGAACCCTACAAGATAAAGACAGTTGAGACTATCCGCCAGAGCACCCGCCAGGAACGGGAAGAGTGGATAAGGAATGCCTCATACAACCTTTTCAACCTGCGCTCAGAGCAGGTATTCATAGACCTGCTGACCGACTCCGGAACCGGCGCGATGAGTGACAGGCAGTGGGGCGCCATCATGACAGGCGACGAGAGCTATGCCGGAGCATCATCTTATTACATGCTTAAAGAGACAATCCTTGATTTAACCGGCTTCGAATACTTCCTCCCCACCCACCAGGGAAGGGCTGCTGAAAATGTGCTCTTTTCAGTGCTGATAAAAGAGGGCGATGTGATTCCGGGCAATGCCCACTTCGACACCACCAAGGGGCATATCGAATTCCGCAAGGCGAAGGCAGTGGACTGCACGGTCAAATATGCCAGGGATACCAGGTTAATTGATCCCTTCAAGGGAAACGCTGACCTCGAAAGACTGGAGCAGGTGCTGAAGGAGATACCCCGCGAAAAGATCGGATGTATTGTGATGACCGTTACCAACAACACTGCCGGAGGGCAGCCGGTGAGTATGGCCAACCTGCGGGGAGTACGCCACCTTGCTGACAAATACGGTGTTCTGGTTGTCATAGACTCAGCCCGTTTTGCCGAAAATGCCTACTTCATTAAGACACGCGAAGAGGGTTATTCCGGTAAAAGCATCAGGGAAATTGTTCGTGAAATGTTCTCTTATGCCGATGCCATGACAATGAGCTCAAAGAAAGACGCCATTGTAAACATGGGCGGATTTATAGCAATGCGGGACCGGGAGCTCTTCAGGAAGGCATCTACCTTCAACATAATGTTCGAAGGCTACATAACCTACGGAGGCATGGCTGGCCGTGACATGAACGCTCTGGCGCAGGGGCTCCGCGAAGGAACTGAATTTGACTATCTCGAAGCACGTATCGGCCAGGTGACGCGATTTGGAGAAAAGATTCACGCTGCCGGGATACCGGTGCAGCTGCCCATCGGAGGCCACGCCGTTTTCATAGATGCCGGTAAGTTCTACTCTCATATACCTGCGTCAGAGTTCCCGGCACAGAGGCTTGCTGTGGATATATACCTCGAAGGAGGTATCCGCGGAACTGAGATAGGCACACTGCTTGCTGACCGTGATCCCGTTACCCGCGAAAACAGGTACCCTGAGCTCGAACTGGTGAGACTTGCCATACCGCGAAGGGTTTACACTGACAATCATATGGATTACGTTGCAGCAGCAGTGCAAAATGTCTGGGAGAAAAGGGAGACAGTAAGAAGGGGTCTGGCCATCAGGTGGGAGGCGCCTATAATGAGGCATTTCACCGTGGAGCTTGATCCGCTGGGCTGATTGACAGGTCAGAGAGATTTGCTGCTTTTTATCAGGCAATTCCCAGGCCTGCCGTTGATCCATGGCTGAGATTCACTCCGCGGCTGCGAATAAAAACCTATCTTTAGCCCTGTAATTACCGCAACACGATGATAAGATCGATGACCGGCTATGGCAAAGCCATGCTGGAAACGCCGCAGAGAAAAATAACCGTTGAGATTAAATCGCTCAACAGCAAACAGGCAGACATAAATACCAGGCTCCCGTGGATTTGCAAGGAGAAGGAGCTGGACATCCGCAACGTTGTCATAAGAAAGCTTGAGAGAGGCAAGATCGACCTTTCAATCAACTTTGACACAATGGACAGTGAACAGGTGCCGGTGATTAACAAAAACAACGTCAAGAGCTACTTCAGCCAGCTGAGGGAAATCAGCGGCGAACTTGGAATCAGTGACGACGGCGGATTACTGTCTGTGGTGATGCGCCTGCCCGAGACACTCCGCACAGAGAAGACAGAGCTTTCTGAAGAAGAGTGGTCAAGGATTTCCGGACTCACCGATGAGGCCCTGACAATGACTGACCTTTATCGTCTGGAAGAAGGGAAGGCTATGGAAAAGGATCTCTCAAAGTCGGTTGCTGCCATACTCAGTTATCTTGAAAACCTGGGAGCCATAGAGGGTAACCGTATTTCGCGCATGCGCGAAAAGCTTGATTCCTTGCTGAAAGAAGCCGTCGGATCGGAAAACATAGACAAAAATCGTTTCGAGCAGGAACTGATCTTCTACCTCGAAAAGCTTGACATCAATGAGGAAAAGGTTCGCCTGCGGAAACACTGTGACTATTTCGTGGAGACGATGAAGGCTGAGGGGAACCACGGCAAGATGCTCAACTTCATTTCTCAGGAGATGGGACGCGAGATAAATACAATAGGCTCCAAGGCCAACGATGCAGGTATGCAGAAGCTGGTGGTGATGATGAAAGACGAGCTGGAAAAGATAAAGGAACTGACACTCAATATCCTTTAGCCGTATGCGCCCGACTCACGACAACAAGGTTCTCATAATATCAGCCCCGTCGGGAGCAGGAAAATCGACCCTTGTAAACCATCTTCTGAACTCAGGTTTCCCCCTGCTCTTCTCTGTCTCCGCAACCAGCAGGAAGCCCCGCGGCAACGAGGAAGACGGCAGGGAGTATTATTTCATAACCGCGGGCGAGTTCCGCAAAAGGATCAGAAGACAAGAGTTCATAGAGTGGCAGGAAGTTTATAAGGATCACTACTACGGAACCCTCCGCCAGGAGATTGAGCGGATCCGCGATGCAGGAAAGATACCTCTGTTCGATGTCGATGTTAAGGGAGGCATTAATCTGAAAAACATCTTCGGTGATGATGCGCTGTCGATATTTATTATGCCCCCATCTGTGGATGAACTGCGCAAAAGACTGGTCCGCCGGGGGACAGACACCCCGGAACAGATAGCGATGAGGGTGGAGAAGGCAGCTTCTGAGATACTGCTTGCAGAACACTTCGATACGGTGGTCATCAATGACAACCTTGAGAAAGCCTGTATTGGAATTACGAACGTTGTCAGGGATTTTATGGACAGGCCATGACTGAGACAGGACTATTCTTCGGATCATTCAACCCTGTGCATATAGGTCATATGGCAATAGCCAACTATATAACCGAATTCTCTCAGCTGAAGGAGGTATGGTTCGTGGTGAGTCCGCACAACCCGCTGAAGGTTAAGGATTCGCTTCTCGGTGAGCGCGACAGGTTTTACATGACTCAGCTGGCGATAGGTGATGATCAGAGGTTCAGAGCCTCAGACATAGAGTTTACGCTGCCGAGACCCTCCTACACAATTGATACGCTGGCCCATCTCACTGAAAAGTATCCTTCCCGCCGATTCACCCTGATAATGGGTGAGGATAATCTCAACACCCTCCATAAGTGGAAAAATGCTGATATGCTGGCAAAACAGTTCCCGATCGTGGTTTATCCAAGGCTTAACCCGGGCAGGAAGAGCAGTAAGCGGCTGCAGGACATACTGGCCATGGCCTCAATACAGGAGATTGACGCACCTGTTATGGAGATTTCGGGCACCTTCATCCGCAGCGCAATCCGCGAGGGAAAGGATGTTTCGTGGTTTGTTCCTTCTCCCGTATGGAAGTACATCAGGGAGATGCACTTTTATGAGTAAAGGTCTGAAGGTCTGAAAGTCTGAGGGTCTGAAAGTCTGAAAGTCTGTCTTGCGGTCTGGCGGTCCTGCGGTCTTGCGGTCTTGCATTCTGGATGTCCTGATTCTTTGACTGCATGACTGAATGACTGCAGGACGTCGCGAAGCGACAGACCTTCAGAC
>CAZOHL010000090.1:0-12392 GCA_964579645.1 uncultured Rikenella sp.
CTGAGAATTTTTCTTCACTTACTTCCTGCTTTATTGCGCGGTAGATGCGCTTGGGCTCCAGGAAGAGCACGGGATCATCACTTTCAATTGCTGAGATAAGAAGTCCCTTTGCATCATGAGGTGTTGAAGGTACAACCACCTTCAGTCCGGGGATATGGGCAAATATTGCCTCCATGCTCTCCGAGTGGTGTTCAAGTGCGTTGATACCGCCGCCGTAGGGAAGGCGGATGACTATTGGCATTTTGTACCGTCCGCGCGACCTGTTGTGGAAGCGTGAAATGTGTGAAATTATCTGGTTGAATGCAGGGTATATGAACCCGCAGAACTGCATCTCTATGACGGGGCGCAGTCCGGCTGCAGCCATACCCACTGCGGTACCGGCTATACCTGACTCAGCCAGGGGCGAGTCAAAAACCCTTTCAACTCCGTGTTTCTTCTGTAACCCTTCTGTTACCCTGAAGACGCCGCCCTCGAAGCCGGCATCCTCGCCGTAGACAACAACACTCTTATCCTCTGTAAGTTTAATATCAAGTGCGTCATTGACGGCATTGACTATATTCATTGCTTTCATTTGCGTGCGTTTTTCCACTGTAAGAATTTTTCATGTTCAATCTGCTGGTCGCGGAGCTCCTGCGGCATCTCGGCATAAATATATCTGAATGCATCCTCAAGGGGATACTGCACTGTCTGCTCGGTCTCCATGAACTGGCGGTCAATCTCCTTTTTGAACTCATCCACCAGCTTCTCCTCCTCGGCATCTGACCATAGTTTCTTCTTTTCAAGGAAGAGCTTCATGCGGCGGAGCGGATCCTTCCTGTCCCATTCCTTCTCCTCCTCTGTTGTGCGGTATTTTGTCGGGTCATCGGAAGTTGTATGTGCTCCCTTGCGGTAGGTCACTGCCTCGATCAACACTGCCTGCTGCTCCTTCCTGGCAAATTCATGAGCATACCTGAATGCTGTAAGCATGGCGAAGATGTCATTGCCATCCACCTTGATACCCTTGATTCCGTAAGCTTTTGACTTAATGGCGATATTAACGCTGGCAGTCTGCATTTTAACCGGCACCGAAATTGCGTACTGGTTATTCTGAACCACGAAGATCACCGGGACTTTCCAAACGCCGGCGAAGTTGAGAGCCTCGTGGAAATCTCCTTCCGAGGTTCCACCGTCACCGACGAAAGCCATTGCCACCTCGTCCTTCTTCTGGTATTTGATTGCATAGCCTATTCCGGCGCCATGAAGAAGCTGCGAAGCGATGGGAACTGAGAACGGGAGGACATGATTGGCCTCAGTGAACCTCATTCCTTCCTCGAAACCCATATTGAACATGAATATCTCCTTCATTGTCACGCCCTTGGCGAGCCAGGCTCCCATCTCGCGGAAGGCAGGTACAAGCCAGTCTTCGTGCCTCAGCACTGCGCCGGCAGCTACCCCTATCGCCTCCTGACCGTAGTTGGGAGGGTATGTGTAGACACGACCCTGACGCTGATAGGAGACTATCATGTGGTCAAGCGTCCGTACAAAGAGCATGTCTTTGTAAAGCTTAAGCATCTCATCATCGGAGAGCTTCGGCATCAGCTCTTTGCTGATCACCTTTCCGTTGTTATCGATAACCTGCAGCATTTTGTCCTCTGCAGGGTCAAACTGGTCGAACATATTGTGTTTTGTTTAACGTTTCTGCAATGAAAGACAAACAAACACAATATTTGTTCAGCAGGCATTCAGTTCAGACCTGACCTCTTGTAGTTGAGGTTCCATGTAACAGGCCCTCCATCGCCATTTTCAAGAATTATCCTTCTTACATTGTTTGTCTTTGTCTCAGAGATCATCCTGCCGCCGGAAATTGAAATGTCCGGTGATTCAAATCCGTCGGGTTCATGAATCAGAAGTGTATAGGGGTAATTTGCCACCGGCTGACTTTTTCCTGCCAGTACTCCGTCTTTCCAGCCAACTTCGGAGAGGTCAGCCGCGCCACAGCTCAGATGCCTGGAGGTGGCAAGCACCTGGGGGTTTGGCTGTACAGCCCTGATGCAGAAGAGCTGACAATTGAAGTCCGGATTGATTTTACCGAAAAGGATAGTATCAGTTACTGTTCCAAGAAAATTATCGGACCAGAACTCATAGAGCAGGTATTCTTTTCCATTTTCCAGTCCGAGGTCGGTCAGACTGATGCTCTCTTCCTTTTCCCCGAGTCTGCCTAGTACGCACCACCGTTCCCACGGGAGGTTCAGTTCGAGCATGAACAGGTCGAAGGGGGAAGTACGGCTGCCGTCGCTCTCCCTCTCTCCCGAGCCGCTCATCTCGGTTGTGGTCCGGTCGAGGAAGGCTGAACGTGACGGATCGAGGTCAAACACCTGCCCCGGGAGTGTAAACAGCACCGGCAATGATTTACGGGCAGGATCAATGAGGTCAGTGCGGTACACCTCCGGTTTGTCAGTAACCATGAACAGTGATCCGGTCAGGGAGGTGGCCATGCATGACCGGTATGCTTCCAGCGGTGTCAGTTCAATATGGTCCGGGTCATTTCGCCATACCACGTTGTTGAACGAGTTGTACTGAGCCAGGGCGGTATATCCGTACCCGTCATTGCCAATGCGGCATCCGTCGGCCAGTCCGACAACTCCCGGAAGCACTCCCCAGCATGCCAGCAGGAAGTTGTCGCGTCCCGTATCTTCGCGCACCCTGCGCACCACGTTCCTGAAGGCCTCTTCGCGCTCTGCGTAACCGCCACTGAAGAAGCCGCTATGGCTGTTATACCCCTCGAAGAGGAGATGGCGGAGTGCGTCAAGCTTGAAGTAGTTCCAGCCGTCATTCCTGAAACGGCTGTAAACGGGAGTAATGACAGAGTCATGCATCTCAACATCGAGACCGTTGAGTATGTAACCGATCCATCGTCCCGAAGCCGGCATTCCGTCTTCGTTCCTGACAAACCAGTCAGGGTGGGAACAGGCCCATGCAGAGTCATGAACTGCTACATTGGTCCAGATGCCGGGTTTAAGTCCCCTGGACCGGATGTAAGCGGCCAGGCTGCCGAGGCCGGACGGGAATTTCTCATTGGGGTTGATCCAGGCTTCAGGGGCGCCTCCATACTGCTGGTAGCCATCATCAATCTGGATGTATTCCAGCCCGAATGGCTTCATTGTTTCCGCGAGTACATCAGTCGCCTCCATCACATTTTCCTGGGTGATTGCCGTTTTGTACGCAAACCACGAGCACCAGCCTGCAACAGGTTCTTTCCAGACCTGGTAGTTCCAGGGTTCGTAATAATCCAGTCCTCTGTGCTTCTGGTAGTAACGGGGCCTGAACCTGAAGGTGACCTCATTGCCTGTCATGCTCAGAGCATATGAGATCCCTGCTGTATCAGCGACCTCGGGTTCTAACCTGAGTGACGCCGAGGTATAAGACTGATCAGCTGACAACAGCCAGTCAGAATGCCGGTCATAAACGGCTCTGTTCAGCAGGCTGTGACTTAATCCGTATGTGTGCCTGACAACCTGTGTCCCTTCAATGCGCCGGTCGGCTTCGCAGGTGAATGACTCCTTTCCCGCATTTATCCGGCCGGTGATGTTCATCCTGGCGCCGTTAACTGAAGATATTGTCAAAAGATATGAGACCTTTCCGTCACGTTCCTCGTTAAGCTCCTTTACACTATAAGCTGACTGCGGCAGGTCGGTTGCGAGCGTCAGTATTGCCGCACCGTCATAGATGAGGCTGATATTGTTCCCTTCAAAGACAAGTTGTGCCGGTGCATTCGGCGGTGTTGAATTTTCTGCAGGCGAAGTACACATTGCCAGTCCGGTCATTAGCAGGATGGCGGGGATTGGTCGAAAACGGTTCATGACAGGTTGCTTGATATATCCAAAAATAAGCAAAAAGAATCTACGGCGGCAGCTTTTGCGGGGCATCGCGAAAATAGTAATGTGAAGAAATGTTAACGGGAACCGGTACTAATAAGGATAAATTATAAATTAGCTGAATATTATGCAATCAGTTAACCCAATCATCAAAACCATGAAGAACTCTTCCAAAGTAATTCTGATTCTGACTTTGTTTGCCTTTGCTGCATGCCAGCAGAAGAAAGGTGAGGAGCTTTCGCTCCCGTTTGAGAAATACCAGCTTGACAACGGGCTGAGTGTTGTTTTGCACCAGGATAAGTCTGATCCGATAGTGTCGGTTGCCATTTATTACCACGTGGGTTCGAACCGTGAGGTTCCCGGCCGCACAGGTTTTGCACACCTGTTTGAACATATGATGTTCCAGCAGAGTGAAAATGTGCCTGAGGATCAGTATTTCAAGCTAATTCAAAGTGCCGGAGGAACGCTTAACGGTTCCACCAACCAGGACCGTACAAACTATTACGAGACTGTACCGAAGAACGCCCTGGAGATGGTGCTCTGGATGGAATCAGACCGTATGGGGTATCTTACAAATACAATTACAAAGCAGGCGTTTGCCATTCAGCAGAATGTGGTGCAGAATGAAAAACGCCAGAATTATGACAACCGGCCTTACGGCCATTCATCGACCGTGATGGCCAGGGCCATGTTCCCGGAGAGTCACCCATACAGCTGGACGACGATCGGAGAGATGGAGGATCTGTTCAACGCTACTGTTGAAGACGTAAAGGAATTCCATGGCCGCTTCTATATTCCCAACAATGCCACCCTGTCAATCGCGGGAGATTTCGAGACCGAAGAGGTTAAGGCTTTGGTTCAGAAGTATTTCGGAGAGATACCCAGGGGTCCGGAGGTGGAAAAACTGACCCCTATGCCGGTAACCCTTTCTGAGACGAAGAAACTGTTTCACGAGGACAACTTCGCGAATGCGGCCCAATATACAATGGCCTTCCCGACACCTGAGAGGTACTCGAAGGATTCATATGCACTTTCAGCACTTGCTGAAATACTTGCCGGCGGTAAGAAATCACCGATGTATTCTGTTCTTGTAAAGGAAAAGAAGCTTACATCAGGCGTCAGCGCAGGGAACATGGCACAGGAGCTTGCCGGTACCTTCCGCGTCTCGGTTACTGCAAATCCGGGTGTATCACTCGCCGAAGTTGAGAATGCCATCTTTGAGGCATTCGGACGTTTCGAGACCGAGGGTTTTACCGAGAAGGACCTTGATCGCGTCAAGGCCGGACAGGAGACCAGCTTCTACAATATGATCAGCAGTGTCCAGGGCAAGGCTTTCAGTCTTGCGGAATATGACATCTTCGCCGGTGACCCCGGGTTCTACAGGAAGAACATTGAGAACATGAAGGCTGTTACAGCTGCCGATGTGAAGGCTGTCTATGAGAAATACATAAAGGGCAGGAATTATGTTGCCACCAGCTTCGTCCCCAGGGGCAAGGCTGAACTTGCAGCTGCTGGTTCAGTCAGCGCCGGTATCGAGGAGGAGAACATTCTTCAGGCCACCCAGGTAAAGATCGAAGCAGGCGCTGTAGAAGAGATTCAGAAAACCCCTGCCTCGTTCGACCGTTCAGTGCAGCCGCCACTGGGCCCGGATGTGTCAGTCACACTTCCCCCTGTGTGGAAGTCATCGCTTGCCAACGGAATGAAGATCTATGGTATCCGGCACTCCGAGGTGCCCCTGGTTCAATATAACATTGTAATTGACGGTGGCCATATGCTTGATGACATAACAGCACCCGGCGTAGCCAACATGCTTGCCATCATGCTTAATGAAGGAACGAAGAACAAGACACCCGAGGAGCTTGAGGAGGAGATCGATCTCCTTGGAGCAATGATCAGGATCGGAGCCGGCTCTGAGGATATAACCGTAAGCGTCAACACCCTTGCCCGCAATTTTGGTAAGACCCTTGCAATTGTTGAGGAGATGCTGCTTCAGCCCCGTTGGGACTCACTGGCATTTGAACTGGCAAAGACCCGCACAATCAATAACCTGAGAAGGAATTCGATAGATCCCACATATCTGGGATCGATGGCGCTGAGCGGACTGGTCCTCGGTAAGGACAATATCTTTGCCACTGACGTTGCCGGAACCATTGAAAGCGTGAAAGCAATGACGATGGAGCAATTGAAGGAGTACTATGAAAAGAACATCTCCCCGTCTGTTGCCCGTTTCCTTGTGGTTGGCGCTGTTGACCAGCCGGGAGTCGAAAAAGCACTTGCATCACTCAACGCAAACTGGAGCGCTAAAGAGGTGCGGATGCCTGAGATGTCAATGGCACAGCCACCTGAAAAGCCTGGTGTATATTTCGTCAATATCCCTGATGCCAAACAGTCGAATATTTTTATCGGGGCACCTGCCATTCCGAGGGGTCATCCCGACTATTACCCGGCATATGTTGCAAACTACAAGCTTGGCGGTTCATTCAACGGATATGTGAACCTTGTGCTGCGTGAGGAAAAGGGTTACACCTACGGAGCCCGCACAAGCATGAACGGAATGAAGAACTACGGTACTTTCACGGCCAGTTCGGCAGTAAGGTCCACAGCAACACTTGAATCAGTTGAAATATTCAGGGATCTTATGGCGAAGTACAGGGCCGGCGTTTCGCAGGAAGATGTTGATTTTACAAGAGACGCACTTCTCAAGGGCAATGCACTGCAGTTCGAGACACAGCGTGCCCTTCTGGGGATGCTGAATACAATGAGTACATACGGGCTGCCTGATGACTATATAGCCAGGGAAGAGAGTTATGTGAAGCAGCTGACCGTGGAGGAGGTCAATGCCATTGTTAACAGGTATATTGATCCGATGAGGATGTACTATGTGGTGGCCGGAGATGCTGCAACACAGCTTAAGGAATTGAATAAACTGGGCTTCGGAGAGCCTGTACAGATACAATAAACATAAAGGAAATGAAAAGACTTGTTTCACTATTTATGATTGCTGCACTCCTGCTGATGGCAGGCTGCGGCGAAAAAAAGAGCTCAGATCTCACTGTTCCGTATGAGAAATACACTCTGGATAACGGTCTGACGGTTATCCTGAACGAGGATAAATCAGACCCGATGGCATCGCTGGTAATTCTCTACCATGTCGGGTCAGCAAGGGAAGTCCCGGGCAAGACTGGATTTGCCCACCTGTTTGAACACATGATGTTTCAGCGTTCAGAGAACGTGGAGGAAGATCAGTTTTTCAAGTACATCGAGGGAGCCGGAGGTGACCTGAACGGGGGTACCAGCTTCGACCAGACAATTTATTTCGAGGTTGTACCGAAGAATGCCCTTGAACTGGCCATGTGGCTCGAGTCAGACCGCATGGGGTTCCTTCGCAATACAGTGACACCGCAGTCTTTTGCCCTGCAGCAGAACGTGGTTCAGAACGAGAAGCGCCAGGGTGTTGACAACAGACCTTACGGCTTCACTGATTATGTCCTCCTTAAGAATCTCTATCCCCAGGGTCATCCCTACAGCTGGGATGTGATCGGGGAGATGGAAGACCTTGCAAACGCCACAGTAGATGACGTAAAGGAATTTCACAAGAAGTTTTATATCCCTAACAACGCAACCCTGGTTGTGTCAGGCGATTATGATATTGCCGAAGTGAAAGCCCTGATTCAGAAGTATTTTGGCGAGATCCCGGCAGGGGAGGAGCTGAAAGATCCGGAACCGATGACGGTGACCCTTTCAGAAACGAAGAAGCTTTTCCACGAGGACGGATTTGCCAGGGCTCCGCAGTTCACAATGGTATACCCGGTGGCTCAGCAGTTTACAAAGGATGCATACGCACTCGATGTGCTTGCTCAGTTGCTTGGTGTTGGCAAGAATTCTCCGTTGTATAAGGTACTTGTAAAGGAGAAGAAGCTTACCTCAAACGTTTCTGCGTATAACATGGCACAGGAACTGGCCGGTCAGCTGCAGATAAGTGTGACTGCGAATCCGTCCACCAGCCTGAATGATGTTGAGAAAGCAATTTTTGAGGCATTCGGAAGATTCGAGACTGAAAAATTCACCGAGAGGGATCTTGAAAGAATCAAGGCAGGAATTGAAAGGAATTTCTACCTGCAGATGAGCAGTGTGATGTACAAGGGATTCATGCTGGCGGTCTACAACGAGTTTGCAGGCTCACCCGATTTCATGGTTGAGGAGCTGGAGATGATGAAAAAGATCTCGATGGATGACGTCTGGGATGTCTACAACAGGTATGTCAAAGGCAAGAACTATGTGGCTACAAGCTTTGTTCCAAAGGGCCAGGCTGACCTGGTTGCCGAAGGTTCTGTAAATGCAGGGATTGTTGAAGAGGACATCACCAAGGCCACGCAGGTCGAGGTAGTGGCAGGCGGAGAAGAGGTCATTGAGAAAACTCCCAGCAGTTTTGACCGCTCCATTGCTCCGGTTCCGGGCCCCGATCCTTCAATTACACTTCCTGAGATCTGGAAATCAGAAGCTTCCAACGGGATGAAGCTATATGGTATCGGACAGCATGAACTGCCGCTCGTTGTTTACTCAATAGTAATTGAGGGTGGTCATATGCTTGATGATCCGGCAAAACCGGGAGTGGCACGCTTCACAGCATCAATGCTCAATGAGGGCACCAAAAACCGCACTCCGGAGCAGCTTGAGGAGGAGATACAGCTTCTTGGCGCTATTATCAACATCGGATGCAGTGATGAAAGGATAACCATATCTGTCAATACCCTTGCGCGCAACTTCGAAAAGACACTTGCGCTGGTACAGGAGATGCTGCTTGAGCCCCGCTGGGACGAGGAGCAGTTCTCGCTTAACAAGACCCGCACGATAAACAATCTCAAGCGTAGCCTTGCTGACCCCAATTATGTGGCCGGGGCTGCCTATGACAAGCTTGTGCTGGGTGCAGACAACATCCTTTCAGTTGACCTCAGCGGGACGGTTGAAAGCGTGGAGGCGATTACAATGGATGATCTCAAGTCATTCTATGAAAAGTATATCTCACCTTCGGTTGCCAATTTCCTTGTTGTTGGAGACATTGACCAGGCCAGGGTTGAGAAGGCTCTTTCAGGCCTGAGTGAGAAGTGGACACCGAAAGAGGTGGTGATGCCAACCCTTGCGTTCCCGCCTGCACCTGAGAAATCAGCCGTATACTTTGTCAATATACCTGATGCCAAGCAGTCAGTCATCAATATAGGAAGTCTGTCCATTCCGCGGACTCACCCTGATTATTACAAGGCCCAGGTAGCCAATCACATGCTTGGAGGTGGAGCAAGCGCGAAGCTGTTCATGGTACTCAGGGAAGAGAAGGGATTCACCTACGGAGCCTATTCCAATTTCATGGGCCAGAAGTCTTACGGTGCCTTCCAGGCTTATGCCTCGGTCCGTTCTGATGCCACTCTTGAGTCAGTGGAGCTCTTCCGCGATATTATGGCTGAATACAGGGCAGGGGTATCACAGGAGATTGTCGATTTCACCAAAGGTTCTCTGCTCAAGGCGAATGCCCTGAGGTTTGAGACTATTGATGCCAAGCTTGGCATGCTGAATACGATGACTTTCTTCGGTTTACCGGCTGACTACATCAGGCAGGAGGAGGATTATCTCAGGGATCTTACCGTTGATAAGGTGAATGAGACAGTGCAGAAGTACATTGATCCGATGAAGATGTACTACGTGGTTGCAGGTGACGCCAAAACCCAGATGCAGGGGTTGAAGAAGGCCGGCTTCGGTGATCCGGTGCTGGTAAATTAATCTGATTTACAAAGGATTATTACAGAGTTCCCGGTTTGCAGTCTTGCAAGCCAGGAACTCTGTTCAATTTTATGACGGTTGATTTGGATTGAGGCGGCTGGCGGTTACCTTAGCCTGATTTGTTTCCGGAGTCTTATGTCTGTGGCTGAAGCGCCTGCCATCAGCTCCATCCTGCATAGATCATTGTCCCATGCATGCTTTTCCTCGTTCCAGTACATGAGGCTCCTGACCGGTACGGTAAGTGTTACTGTCCTTGTTTCGCCCGGGGCAAGCATTACTCTTTCAAATGCCTTTAACTCCTTCTCCGGCCATTCAACAGAAGGGTTAATGCGGTGCACGTAGACCTGTACAACCTCGTCTGCAACCATTCTTCCTGTGTTCTTCAAACTGAATGTCATTGTGATTATATCATCCGGACCATACGTTTTTCTGTCAGTCTTCAGGTTCGAGTATCCGAAACCTGTATATGTGAGGCCATGGCCGAACGGGTACATCACCGGTATTTTCTTAGTATCAAACCACCGGTAACCCACGAGTGACTCTTCGGTATAATATGCAATGTCGGGATCTTTCTTCAGTGCTCCGGCTGGCTCCTCGTGTTTATTGCCGGATGTGTCTCCGGCCGAGACAAGGTTTGCAAATACATCTGCATTCCGGTCAGTCTGGGGATAATTGCCAAGTGCATATGCCGGTGAATCTTCAAGCTTTAAAGGTATAGTGAACGGCAGTCGTCCGGAAGGCGAAATTTTTCCCAGGAGCACGTCGGCCAGTGCATTTCCCCCTTCGGAGCCGTTGAACCACGAGATCAGCAGAGCCCTTGAGAGGGGATTGACAGTGTTCAGGTCATTTGGGGCGCCGCTGGTCAGAACCGTGATTATATTCGGGTTCACTCCGGCAATCCGGGTGATCAGTTTGTCCTGGCCCGAAGGAAGTAATATGTCTTTCCTGTCTTCTCCCTCGGTTTCCACTGCACGGTTATTGCCACCGACAAACAATACTATATCTGCTTCGGAGGCGATCCGTACAGCTTCCTCTGCGAGTTTCTCTGCTGTCAGTTCCTTTGCTTTTGCTGCTTTTTCCAGTTCTTCAGGCGTCCGTTTGACGAATCTGTCGGCCCAGTTGTACTGAACCGGATCAAATCCTTTGACATATATAATTTCTGCCTGGTCTCCGATCTTCTCTTTCAATCCATCAAGCGGGGTCACTTCGTAGAGGGCTTTTACACCGGCACCAAGGCCTCCTGATGCCATTTTCTGGGTGGCATTGGCCCCGATAACTGCAATTACCGGTTTGTCAGCAAGCTTCAAGGGCAGTATGCCGTCATTCCTTAGCAGGACAATCGACTTGCAGGCAACATCATATGCAACTTTCTGCTGTGCAGGCTGTGAGGTCATCTCCCTGTTGGCTTCGTTCTCAGGGACAGGTTTGACAGCCATTCTTACACGAAGGATTTCCCGGACACGTCTGTCGATGATTTCTCCGGAGACTATCCCTGCCCTTACAGAATCGAGAAGTGCCTGGCCGAGGTATTTTTTATCCGGCATCTCAACGTTGAGGCCATTTGTTATTGATTGAACGGTGCTGTGAGTGCCGCCCCAGTCGGATATAACCATTCCGGCAAAGCCCCATTCGTCGCGCAGAATTTTATTGAGTAGCATGTCATTTTCAGCGCACCACCAGCCGCCGACCTTGTTATATGCTGCCATCACCCCGTATGCGTCAGCCTCTTCAACTGCTGCCCTGAACGGAGGGAGGTAGATTTCGCGCATTGCCCGTTCGCCCACGATCACGTTCACAGTACCGCGGTTGTTTTCCTGGTTGTTCAGTGCGAAGTGTTTAAGGCAAACGGCCACGCCGTTGTCCTGTACTCCCTTCGTATAGCCGACAGAGAGCCGGGAGCTCAGGAAAGGGTCTTCGCTGAGGTATTCGTATGTTCTCCCTCCTGTAGGAATTCTCTGGATGTTGATTGCCGGACCCAGCAGCATATCCTTCCCCCGCAGTTGCGCCTCCTTTGCCAGGGCGGCGCCGTATGCATATGCCAGTTCCGGGCTCCAGGTGGCTGCCAGTGCTGATCCTGTCGGGAAGAACGTGGCTTTGTCGTTGACCCAGCCGAGGGGCATCCAGCCGTCAGGCTGCATCTCCTCCCTGATGCCGAAGGGGCCGTCAGCATATTTCATATCTGCAATTCCAAGGCGCTCAATCCCTGCAGAAACAAACATATGTTTTGCGTGGAGCATGTTTATTTTTTCCTCGAGGGTCATCCGGCTGATAATACCGTCAATTTTTTCATCGTTTTCAAGCAGGACTGATTTGCGGACCTGGCCTGCAGCATTGCCAGCCAGCAGGAGTGTCAGAAAGGCACAGGCAAACATTCTTGTATATTTCATGAGTTAATGATAGTTTCAATGATTCATTGAGAGCTGGAATTAAGATATACTGCTGTAAATATAATTTACATATCCTATATTTGCACAGCCATCTGAGAGATCGTAATCCGTCTGGTCTAAAGACTTTCCGACCTTCAGACTTTCCGACTCTCAGACTTTCATACATTGAGTCGCCCGGATGGTAGGGGTGAGCGTAAAAAAACACCCGGTGGGTGTTTTTAGCGAGCAGCCAGCTTGTAGGGGAGCCCACCATCCGGAGAGACTGAAATGATGTATTTTTGCGCTGTCCTTTGCCCGGATGGTGGAATGGTAGACACGCTGGACTTAAAATCCAGTGGGCAGTAATGCCTGTGCGGGTTCAAGTCCCGCTCCGGGTACT
>CAZOHL010000091.1:0-12370 GCA_964579645.1 uncultured Rikenella sp.
CGTGGCAACAGGACAATCAAGTACAGTGCCGAGCATTTCAATGCGTTTGTGTCGCCTAACCTGCCTCCTCTGGCGGAAGCGGGACTGCAGATCCGGTATAACAGGAATATAATAAGATATCCTACAGTGCGCCGGCCGCTTGAAGTCTCATCGAAGTTCGGGACAGGGGTGGCTGTTTTAAGACTTTTCCCAGGCATCATGCCTGAGGTTGTGCATGCCGTACTGAAGGCACCAGGAGTCCGGGGTCTTGTTCTGGAGACATACGGCACAGGCAACGCGCCAACTGCAGGCTGGTTCCTCGGTGAGCTGAGGACCTTCATCAGTGGAGGAGGCATTGTGCTGAACGTGACACAGTGTAAGGCCGGCAGTGTGGAGATGGGGCTGTACGAGACCTCGGCCGGACTGATCAGCGCCGGTGTCATCAGCGGAAAGGACATCACCACCGAGGCAGCGGTGACGAAGATGATGATACTGCTTGGCAGCGGTCTGGCGGCAGAAAAAGTGTCAGCATATCTTGCCAGGCCGCTGTGCGGCGAGATGAGCTGAACCACAGGGAGCACCATCCAGATTGCATTGTCGCGAATTGAGCTGAACCTGTTGCCGCGATGAAAATTTTTGTAAATTGCGCCGTTTTTGGAGAGATGCAGGAGTGGTTGAACTGGCTCGCCTGGAAAGCTAGTATACCTCTAAAGGGTATCGGGGGTTCGAATCCCCCTCTCTCCGCAAAGTGAATGAATGCCAGCCCCGAAGTGTCGGGGCTGGTTTCTGTTTTATGGAATGCGGCGAGCAAGCTTGCTTGCGAGACGGATGACGTAAAACAGAAATCTGCACGCAGGTGCAGGAATTCGTGATCTTTGCAGGATCCCCTGCAAGGGATCACCGAAGGTAATCCCATACACCCGGAGGGTTCATTTAATCGGTGCAGGATTCCCCTGCAAGGGATCACCGCAGGTAATCCCCCTCCATTCCCTCACCACCCGCCGCCCACTCCTGTGCAATCCATAATTTTTATTTAAATCCCCGCCTCGTTGTGCGGTTTCCTTTTTTTTTTATTTTTGTCCTAATATTCCTATTAATAATCTGACATGATGAAAAGAGTTCTTGTATTTATGGCATTTGCAGCTCTGCTGCTTATCGGCACGGCACAGACATCACAGGCACAGACCGACCAGACTGCAACTACAACACAACAACTTACCGAACAGGCACAGGCTACCACCCCGGTAGAAGGAGAAGCTGTCCTCCACAAGGAAATCAAGAGACTGTTCATTGAGGGAGGCGCCGGTTTCATGGGTGTAATCCTTCTCTGCCTCATCCTCGGCCTGGCAATCGCAATTGAAAGAATTATCTACCTCAACCTGGCTACAACCAACACTGAGAAACTCCTCGCAAAGGTTGACAAGGCCCTCAGGGAAGAAGGTATCGATGCCGCAAAGGAAGTATGCCGCAATACCCGCGGTCCGGTAGCAAGCATATTTTACCAGGGTCTTGACAGAGCACATGAGGGAGTCGAGATGGCTGAAAAATCTGTTGTTTCCTATGGCGGTGTACAGGTTGGTCTTCTTGAAAAGAACCTCTCCTGGATCTCTCTCTTCATTGCACTGGCTCCCATGCTCGGGTTCCTAGGTACAGTTATCGGGATGATCGCTGCATTCGACGCTATTGAGCAGGCCGGTACGGTATCAGCAACAATCGTCGCAGGTGGTATCAAGGTTGCCCTTATCACCACAGTATTCGGTCTCGTAGTGGCTATCATTCTTCAGGTGTTCTACAACTACCTGCTTTCAAAGATCGACGGAATTTCAAACCAGATGGAGGATTCATCGATCACCCTTATTGATATGCTGGCCAAATACAATAAAAAATAACCAGATATGTCTGAAAAAATAACCAGGCTAACATCGATCCTCCTGTGGGTCCTTATGGGCCTTACAGTGATCTTTGCCATACTGTTTTACGTGGGTGGCGTTGTTCCGGGCACTGAAGGGACAAGGTATCAGGAACCGAAGGTGACCAACTCTTTCATCGTATTTGCATATATACTTCTCGCGGTCACTATACTGACTCTCCTTTTCTTCGCACTGCGAAACTACGTAATGAATCCAAAAGGTATCAGGGGCGTGCTCATCGCACTTGGCGTAGTTGCCGTGCTGATAGGCATAGCTGCCCTGCTGGCTGACAATACTGTACTGAACCTTCCCCATTACAAAGGCTCGGATAACGTACCACGCACTCTGTTCTGGACCGATATAGGCCTTTATGTTGCCTATTTCCTCCTAGCCGGAGCGTTCCTGACCATTATTTACTCTGTGATTTCAAAGTATTTTAAAAAGTAACTGAACTGTCCGCCCTGCGGCGGAGTAAATTTCTGACCAAATGGCAAGAAGGCAAGTACCGGAAATTAATGCAGGCTCAATGGCTGACATTGCGTTCCTCCTTCTTATTTTCTTCCTGGCTGCCACCACTATGGACTCTGACACGGGGCTGATGCGTCAGCTGCCCGCTATCCCTGATCCAAACGTTCCGCAGGATGTCAATAAGATCAATGACAGGAACATCCTCGAGGTAAAAGTCAACAAAGACAACCTGTTGCTTGTGGAAGGACAGCTCACCCAGTTCAACCAGCTGAGAGAGATTGCCCATAACTTCATCCTCAATCCGAATGATGAACCTTCAATGCCGGAGAAAGAGGTTGTAAATATCCCTTACTTTGGCAACGTGGCAGTCACCAAAGCGGTAATTTCTCTGCAGAATGACATCGGAACCAAGTACGGAGTCTACATAGCCGTGCAGAACGAACTGATAGCTGCCAGGGCAAAACTTCGTGATGACGTTGCAAGGCAGGAGTTCGGGATTGCCTATGAAAAGCTCGACGAGGACCGCAAGGCAGCCGTCGATGACTATTACAAGGTTCCCATTTCAGAGGCTGAACCCAAAAGGATAGGAGAATAGAAGAATGGCAAGATTCGTAAAGACAGGAACCAAAACCGTCAAGGCAATAAGTACTTCATCTCTGCCTGACATAGTCTTCATGATCCTCTTCTTCTTCATGGCCGTCACCACCATGCGCGAGACCGATGTGATGGTCACCGTGCGAATCCCTGACGCAACTGAAGGAAAGGTGCTCGAGAAAAAATCACTCGCAAGCTTCATTTATATCGGTGAACCTCTTGAGGCATTCCAGGCCCTCTACGGCAATGAACCCAAAATACAGCTCAATGACAGCTTCAAGGAGCTGGCTGACATCCAGGATTTTATCGCGCAGGAGCGCGAACAGCTGAACGAGGCAGACAAAACCAAGATGCTTGTTGTTCTCAAGATCGACCGTGATACCAGGATGGGTGTTGTCACAGATGTTAAACAGGCGCTCCGACGCGCCAGCGCACTGAAAATTATGTACGCAAACACAAACGTCGACAAGATCACAAGTGTTTATTAAGTACTCAAAGTAATCAGATATGAAAAGAGCCGTCACACCCGACGGCTTTTTGTTTTTATGATCCTCTGCTGAGGCGCCTCCGGTAGCCAGGCAGGCCGGAATCCCCGCCTGAGTCAAAAAAACTTGACTTGCGGTTTTTGATGGCGTAACTTTGATTATACGGCCAGATAAGTCTGATCATTATAAGCATTGGAAAACATGAAACAGAAGTACATATTGCTCTGCTCACTGTCCTGTTTCCTTCTATGTTCCATATTTGCCCGGGGACAGGCAACAATACCTGCGACAGGGGGAACAGCCAGGGGAACAGAGGGGTCAGTCACATACACTGTCGGTCAGATTGCCAACAGCGTGACCACGGGAACGAACGGATTCATTATCCAGGGTGTGCAACAGCCATACGAAATATCTACTGTGACTGCAATTGAGGACACAGAATATATTACTCTCGGATATTCAGTATATCCTAACCCGACCGGAGGAGCTATAAAGCTTGTGATCTCTTCATTCAATGACCAGAATTTCAGATTCCAGCTATATAGCCTGAACGGAACTATTCTCCGGGAAGCAAAGGTGCTTGATAAGGTAACTGAGATACCGATGGATATTTATAAATCAGCTGTCTACTTCCTGAGAGTTATCAGGGATGACCGCGAGGTAAAAGTAATCAGGATCGTTAAGAGATAAACCCCTATGAAGAATGTATTTACCCTTATGGTGATTACAGCACTTACCATTACGGTCTGTGCCCAGTCGCCTCAGAAGATGAGCTATCAGTGTGTTGTCCGCAACTCGGCTGGTGCTCTGATAGCTAACCAGGCTGTCGGGATGAAGATCAGTATCATCAAGGGATCAGCCACCGGGACGGTAGTCTTTTCCGAGACTTACAGTCCAAATCCGCAAACCAATGCCAACGGTCTTGTAACCGTTGAAATCGGAGGAGGAACAGCCTCAGTCGGGTCTTTTGCAGGTATTGACTGGTCTGATGGAATATTTTTTCTGAAGACGGAGACAGACCCATCAGGAGGAACAAATTATAATATCTCCGGGACCACCCAGCTGTTAAGTGTACCGTACGCCCTGTATGCCAAGACAGCCGCCAACGGTTTCAGCGGGAACTACAATGATCTTTCCAATAAGCCGGTACTGTTCAGCGGAAGCTACAATGATCTTACGAACAAACCCGCTCTCTTTGATGGGGCATGGTCAAGCCTCACAGGAAAACCCACTACCCTCTCAGGGTACGGAATTACAGATGCAGACGGAAGTATTACAAATGAAATACAATCATTAAGCCTGAGCGGCACTCTTCTTTCACTGAGCAACGGAGGTGGTACCGTTACCCTCCCATCATCAGGAGGAGGCGACAACTGGGGAACCCAGACCGTGGTGACCAACACCACGCTTACCGGTGCAGGTACAACTGCAAGTCCGCTGGCAGTGGCAAATACCGTTATCACCCCTTCATGGACCAGAATACAGGGCATTCCGGCAGGATTCGCTGACGGCACAGACAATATTGATGATGCAGACAACAGTATCACAAATGAGATACAGGCATTGAGTCTTAGCGGAACAGTGCTCTCACTGAGCAACGGAGGAGGTTCGGTAACACTTCCTTCTTCAGGCGGAGGTGACAACTGGGGCACCCAGACGGTTGTCACTGATCTTACTCTTGCAGGAAACGGCACCACAGCCACCCCTCTGAGGGTAGCCCAGCAATCGGCCACCAACGGACAGGTATTAAAGTGGAACGGAACAACCTGGGCACCGGCTGCAGATGCAACAGGAGCAGGCTCTGTCACGCTGCCATGGTCAGGAAATGCCGCAACCGGAATCGATAACTATGTTCTCTCTGTTGAAAGTACCGGGCAGGATATTAGTGCCATCAGGGGTAGGCAGACAAATACCACGACGGGGAGCAGTGGTTACGGTGTGTACGGTGAATCACTGTCTCCTTATGGAACAGGAGTATATGCTTATTCAAATGGCTCAAACGGCAGAGGATTGTATGCCAGCGGGCATGTAGCTGTCAGAGCCAACGGCAACTACAGGGGTGTGGATGCCAATGGGGACAAAGCTGTCGAAGGCAGATCGTATTCAGCCACCGGGTTTGGGGTGGGTGGGTATTCCCCGGTTTGCGGTGTTTACGGGGAAACTTGGAATTCAGGGGGGAATGGGGTTCACGGGAAATCCACCGGAGACCCTCTGTGGGATATCACATGTGGCGTTTATGGAGAAGCCAACACGGAACAGGCCTGGGGTGTGAAAGGATATGTCAGTGATACCATCGGAGCGAATTATGGAGTATACGGAGAATCAAATTCAATACATGGGTATGGGGTAGGCGGAACCGCCAGAAAACATGGTGTATATGGCAAATCGACCGGCTTCCAGGGGATTGGAGTGGAAGGCGAAGCCCTGGCAGACAACAGCATCGGGGTTTCCGGAAAAGCCCTCAGTGCAAATGGAACAGGCGTGTACGGTGAAGGAAATAAACAGGGAATTTACGGGATTTCATCCATTACCGGTGTATACGGTACCTCAACAGGGTACAAAGGGATAGCCACCGTAGGCGAAGCTACCGGTACCAACAGCGTGGGTGTTCAGGGGACAGCATTAAATTCCAACGGTACAGGTGTCTGGGGGGAAGGAGATAACCAGGGTGTCTACGGGATCTCAGCAAAGATCACGGGGAAAGGTGTCTATGGTTCCGTATCAAGTACCACCGGAGCCAATTACGGCGTATATGGAGAAACCACCTCCCCGGCTGGTTACGGAGTTTACGGAACCGGACCCACATACGGCATTTATGGCACCAGTAATGGCGCCAATGGATTCGGGGTATACGGGAAATCAACTTCCGGCACCGGATATGGTGTATATGGAGATGCCCTTAGAATCGGTGTTTATGGAGTCTCCGCTTCAACCACAGGCACCGGGGTATATGGGGAAGCCCAGAGATACGGCGTATATGGATTCGCCTCTGTATCTACCGGTTACGGGATTTATGGAGAAGCGCCGGTTTATGGTGTTCATGGCAGATCCACCGGGACAACAGGCAGGGCTGTGGTTGGTGAAGCATCAGGAACAGGCAGCATCGGAGTCATGGGATTGGGAAACAACACCAGCAGCACCGGAGTATGGGGAGAAGGCGCCAATTACGATTTCTATGCTGCAGGAGCCGGCACAAATTACGGGGCAGCCTCTTCCATCCGCTGGAAAACTAACATAACACCTATTCCCGACCCCGTGGGCAAAATTCTGGCTATCCGCGGGGTATATTACGACTGGGACACCGAACACGGGGGTCAGCATGATGTTGGGATGATTGCCGAAGAGGTGGGCAAGGTGCTGCCCGAAATCGTTGTCTATGAAGAGAACGGCGTGGATGCCTCAGGAATGGACTACAGTAAAATTACGCCGCTTCTCGTGGAGGCAATCAAAGCCCAGCAAATTGAAATTGAGCTGATTAAAGCCGAATATGAGCGTTTGAAATCAGAGTCTGAACAGATGAAAACACGTCTTGAAAAGATTGAGAAACTGATAACAGTTAAATAAAATCTGATTCAGATATTCCCCTTGCTACGTGATTTCTTCGGAAAACACCTACTCCCATCAGATTATAGCTGAAACCGGTTCTCAATTCTTCCGGGTGTGAACAAAAAGCCAGTATCGTCAAATACTGGCTCTCTGAATAATCTGAAATTCCCTGTGATCCCGGGGCGACTCGAACGCCCAACCAACAGAACCGGAATCTGTCATTCTATCCATTGAACTACGGGACCGTTCAGAGTGCAAAAATATACCGCCGGAGCCGATTTTCAAAACTTAATCCGCCAAATCGGCTGCACCGGCCGCCATCTGACGTGATTTTTGCCAAAGATTTCCTAATTTCGCAACCCATAAGCGCTAACCATCAGCAATACATGAAGGATTATAATTTTTCGGAAATAGAGAAGAAATGGCAGGATTACTGGGAGAAGAACAAAACATTTAAAACTCCTGACGATCTGTCAAACCCAAACAAATACTATATCCTTGACATGTACCCCTACCCTTCCGGTGCAGGCCTCCACGTTGGCCATCCAGAGGGCTATACTGCCACTGACATCGTGGCACGGTACAAGCGCATGAATGCCTTCAACGTACTCCACCCCATGGGATGGGATGCCTTCGGCCTCCCGGCCGAACAGTACGCAATCCAGACCGGAACCCACCCTGCTGTTACCACAAATAAGAACTGCGACACATTCCGCCGCCAGATCAAGGAACTAGGGCTAAGCTACGACTGGGACCGCGAGATAAATACCACTGATCCCAAATACTTCAGATGGACACAGTGGATCTTCATGAAGCTCTATAACACCTGGTTTGATCACAAAACAAACCGCGGTCGTGACATAAACGAACTGCCTATCCCTCTTGACGTAGTTAAGGCCGGAGATGAGGCAAGAAAAAAATACATTGACTCGAAGAGACTGGCCTATTACGATGACGCACAGATATGGTACTGCCCCTCGTGCCGCATTGTCTGCGCCAACGAGGAGGTGCTGACCGACGGTTCCCACGAAAAGTGCGGTAACAGGGTGGTGCGCAGGAATCTCAAGCAGTGGATGCTCCGGATTCCCTACTATGCCGAGAGGCTTCTCAGCGGACTCGACAGCCTCGACTGGCCTGAGGGAATCAAGGAGATGCAGCGCAACTGGATAGGCCGTTCAACCGGTGCCGAGGTTGATTTTAAAATCGACGGCAGCAAGGAACGGTTAACTGTCTATACAACCCGCCCGGACACACTCTTCGGGGCAACATACATGGTGCTGTCTCCTGAACACCCGCTTGTGGAAAAGATCACAAATCCGGAGATGGCATCGAACGTAAAGGAGTATGTTGCTGCAGCCTCCCTGAAGTCGGACCTTGACCGCACTGACCTTGCCAAAGACAAAACCGGCGTATTTACCGGAACATACGCCATCAACCCGGTCAACAACAAGAAAATACCGGTGTGGGTGGCAGACTATGTGCTGATGGGTTACGGAACCGGCGCCATCATGGCAGTGCCGGCTCACGACGAGCGCGATTTTGAATTTGCAAATAAGTTCGGGATAGAAATCACATGTATTCTTGACCCGGCCGTGACTGACCAGGAACAGCGGGAAAGAATCATTGCCGGCGACGAGTGCTGGAGCGGTGACGGCCGTTACATAAACTCAGCCAATAAAGAACTAAATATCAGCCTCAACGGGCTTAACGTTGAAGAGGGAATTGCAACAATCACCAGCTGGCTTGAGAACAGAAACATAGGTATTCACCGCGTCAATTACAAGCTGCGCGACTGGCTCTTCAGCCGGCAGCGCTACTGGGGCGAACCCTTCCCCGTCATCCACTGGGAAGACGGAACAATAAGCCTGCTTGACGAGAAGGATCTGCCACTCACCCTCCCGGAACTCGAGGTATATGAACCGGGCGACAGCGGTGAATCTCCTCTCTCCAACGCCACCGAATGGCTGTGGGTAACTGACAAGGACGGGCGCCGCGGGAAGCGCGAGACCAATACAATGCCACAGTGGGCAGGGTCATGCTGGTATTACCTGAGATTCATTGACCCGCACAATGATAATGCAATTTTTGACCCTGTGAAAGAGAAGTACTGGATGCCGGTCGACCTGTATATCGGAGGCGCCGAGCATGCCGTGCTGCACCTGCTTTACGCCCGTTTCTGGCACAAGGTGCTGTTTGACCTCGGCGTGGTGTCAACCGATGAACCTTTCTTGAAGCTCTTCAACCAGGGAATGATACTCGCATTTGCCTACGAAACAGCTACCGGCGCCAAGGTCTCATCAGACCTGATCACTGAAAAGGATGGCAGGTACTACATCACTGAGACCGGTGAAGAGGTGAGGCAGATAGTGGCAAAGATGTCAAAAAGCCTCAAGAATGTAATCAATCCCGACGATGTTGTGAAGAACTACGGCGCTGACACACTGCGTCTGTTCGAGATGTTCCTCGGCCCACTGGAGGCAACAAAGCCCTGGGATGAGAAAGGGATCAGGGGGCCGCATAACTTCCTCTCAAGGGCTTACCGCCTTATAGCCAACAGTGAGAACATCACTGACGGCGATGAAGACACCGAGATTCTGAAAACCCTGCATAAAACAATCAAAAAGGTGACTGAAGACATCGAGGGCCTGAGGTTCAACACAGCCATCTCGGCAATGATGATCTTTATGAACACCGCGCTGAAAAAGGAGAAGATCACCCGCACATCAGCTTCTGTCTTCATCAGGCTCCTTGCACCCTTTGCCCCTCACCTTGCCGAGGAGCTGTGGCAGCTTACCGGGCACAGGGGATCAATCACATATGAACCGTGGCCTGTGGCAGAAGAAAAATACCTTAAGGAGGAAGTATTCGAATGCCCGGTATCGGTCAACGGGAAGATGAGGTTCAAAATAGAGCTGCCTGTAAACCTTCCGGGTGAGGAGGTGAAAAGGTTGGTGCTGGCTGACGAGAGGGCTCAGAAATGGATTGGCTCGGCAACACCAAAAGTGATAGTAGTACCCAACCGTATTGTAAATATAGTTATATGAGGTTCAGATTTATTCCCGCAGCCCTGCTCGCTGCCGCAATGCTGATATCGGTTTCGTGCGTTCGCAGCGGAGCTGCTGAAAATACTCCTCCGGGAGAAGCATCCCGGCCGGTCACAGCTGAGACAACCTCTGATACAGTGTCCGTATCCGGATTGCCCGCCGATTCCACGGTAATGGATTCCGGGCATAATACCCTTTTCGGGATACCCGTCGATTCCTATAACATTAAAACTGAAAAGGTCAGAAGGAACCAGTTCATTTCGTCAATACTTGCAGCCCAGGGCATTGAATGGAATGACATTGAAAAGCTGCTAGGTGACAACCGTGAAACTTTTGACCCGCGCAGGGTGCGGACCGGCAGTACCTATTCCGTACTTTCAACAAAGGACACCCTCAGTAAACCCGAATATATTATCTATCAGCATGATCCGAGGGTGGCATATGTCTTCTCTTTCAAGGACACCCTGGCCATATACAGGCATGATGCAGAGATAAAAAGACTTCTTCGCTACTCTTCGGGCACAATAACCACCTCTCTCTGGGAGGCTGCCCAGGAGAGCAATCTCAATCCCAACCTCTCAGCTGAACTGTCAGAGATTTATGCATGGACCATCGACTTCTTCGGTTTGCAGAAGGGTGACCGGTTCAAGGTGATTTACGAGGAGGATTTCATAGGTGACGAGTCAGTTGGAATCAGGCGGGTGCATGCTGCGGAATTCGAGCATGCCGGGAGTACAATCTACGCCATTCCCTATATCCAGGACAGCACAATGTCATTTTTTGACACTACGGGTGCCAGCCTGCGGAAGGCATTTCTGAAGGCGCCGCTGAGGTACTCGCGCATCAGCTCACGTTTCTCAGGCGGAAGAATGCACCCGATACTGAAGATTGTAAGGGCTCATCACGGCGTAGACTATGCAGCACCGATAGGCACACCAGTACTCGCCATAGGTGACGGAAGGGTAACAAGCACCAGCAATGAAGGAGGAGCCGGCAGAATGGTCCGTATAACCCATAACAGCGTCTATTCGACGGCTTACATGCATCTCTCGCGTTTCGGCCCGGGAATCTCTCCAGGAGTTTATGTCAAGCAGGGACAGGTCATTGGTTATGTCGGAAGCTCCGGCCTTTCCACAGGGCCCCATCTTGATTTCAGGTTCTACCGGAACGGATCACCCGTCGATCCGCTGAAAGTTGAGGCACCGCCGGTCAATCCCGTCGCCCGGGAAAAGATGGAAGAATTCAGAGTGATAGCTGACGGGTATATAAACCTACTGGCCACTATTAAATATTAAAGGCATTAGGCAGTAGGCAGTACCTATTGCCTACTGTCTTCTCCCTGCCCTTCCAGCACCTCCCCTATTACCCTCGGATAGTGTTCATACTCCAGGGCATGTACCCTTGCTGCAAGGCTGTCCACATCATCTCCCGGAAGGACAGGGCAGCGTGCCTGGAAAATTATGTCACCTGAATCATAGCACTCATTCACATAATGAATTGTGATACCGCTCTCCCTGCATCCGGCATCAAGCACAGCACGGTGAACCCTGTCGCCATACATCCCCTTCCCCCCGAAATCCGGCAGAAGGGCAGGATGAATGTTTACAATACGTCCCCTGTATGCTTCTGTGACATCACCCGGAACCAGCCACAGGAACCCTGCCAGCACCACCATGTCGGTCTCTCTTCTCCGAAGCATCATAAGTACCTCTCCGGTTAAATAAAATTGAGACCGGTCGAAAAAAAATGCATCCACCCCGAGCGCCGCTGCCCTTTTCAATACCATAGCCTGAGGCTTGTTCGACAAAACAAGGGTTACTTTTGCATTTTTTCCGGTCGAAAAGTACCTGATGATGTTTTCAGCGTTGGTCCCGGTACCTGAGGCTAGTATTGCTATATTCTTCATATTCTGATACTTAGTCTGTTTTTAACTCAGGGCAGCCGGAACCTCGATATAAGCCTTAAATTACTGTATATTTGCGCCTTGCACCTGCAGAGATGTAAATTTCCGGTAAATTTCTTGAATTATAAAGTACAAATATATTTCTTTGCAGAGTTTTCAAAACGAGTATTAACGTAAAATTGACCAGTATGTCTGACATTTCCACAAGAGTAAAAAAGATCATCGTTGAGAAGCTTGGCGTTGATGAAGCAGAAGTTACTCCCGAAGCACATTTCACAAATGACCTTGGTGCAGACTCTCTTGACACAGTCGAGCTGATCATGGAATTTGAAAAGGAGTTCAACATCGGAATTCCTGATGATCAGGCAGAAAGCATCAGCACTGTAGGCGAAGCCATTAAGTATATTGAAGAGAACGCCAAGTAGTTATCTCTGATAACCC
>CAZOHL010000092.1:0-12319 GCA_964579645.1 uncultured Rikenella sp.
GCCAACGGCGCGGGCAAGACCACTGCCATGAGGATCCTCTGCGGCCTGTCGCGCCCCACCTCGGGCAAGGTACTGGTTGCCGGCATCGACGCCTCGCGCAGGCCCGAGGAGATCAAAAAGCGCATAGGCTACATGTCACAGCGCTTCTCCCTCTATGAAGATCTCACAGTAAGGGAGAATATCGAGCTCTACGGAGGCATCTATGGCATCAGAATGAAGGATATAATTCCGCGGAGAGAGGCTCTGCTTGAAAGACTCAGCTTCACGTCATACGGTGACATGCTTATAAGGGCGCTGCCTCTCGGATTGAGACAGAAGCTGGCATTCGCAGTGGCTGTATTTCATGATCCGGAAATAGTCTTCCTCGACGAACCCACCAGCGGTGTTGATCCCGTCACGCGGCGTCAGTTCTGGGAAATGATCTACGAAACCGCCTCCCGTGGAATCACTGTCTTTGTCACAACTCATTACATGGACGAGGCTGAATACTGTGACCGCATCACGATCATGAGCGAGGGCCGGATAGTAGCCCTCGATTCCCCTGCCGCCCTGCTCCATGAGTATGACACAGCTTCGCTTGAAGAATTGTTCGTGAAAATAGCCAGACCTCAAAAGAACATTGTATGAAAAGGTTTATGGCATTTGTACGCAAGGAGTTCCTCCACATCTTCCGCGACTTCCGGACGCTGATTATCCTTTTCGGCCTGCCAGCGGCCCAGATCCTGATTTTTGGCTATGCAGTCCGTACTGACCTTAAAAATGCCGGCATCGCAGTGCTTGACAATGCCCGTGACGATGTCTCCAAAGATTTGACACTCAAACTTGAAGCATCAGAATTCTTCAATATTGACAGGCAGCTCTCCTCCTATGACGAGATTGATGCCACATTTAAAAAAGGGAAGATAAAAGCTGTGATCATCTTCCCTGAACGGATGGCATCCACCCTCGCCCGTGAGGGCAATGCCACAGTAAGTATAATCGCCGACGGCTCGGAGCCCAACACAGCAAGCCTTGTGACCGGGTACGTCTCAGGCATAATGAATGACTATTCGGCAACGCTGACAAAAGGTATAACCTCGGCAATGCCTCTGATAAACCCGGAAGTGAGGATGTATTTCAATCCGAACCTGGAGAGTCATTACATGTTTGTACCGGGGGTTATAACGCTCATTCTCATCCTTATATCTGCACTGATGACATCTGTCACAATCGTCCGCGAGAAGGAATTCGGCACAATGGAGGTACTCCTGGTCTCACCACTAAAACCATGGCAGATAATAGTCGGGAAAGTGACGCCGTACTTTTTCCTCTCGCTTGTGAATGTGACAGTCATACTGCTGATGTCATGGCTGGTGTTCGGGTTGCCAGTAAAGGGGAGCGTGGCGCTGCTTATAGCAGAATGCATGCTCTACATCCTCCTGGGATTGTCATTTGGAATACTTGTTTCGGCCTCGGCCACCAAGATGGAGAATGCTATCTTCATATCAGCCATTGCGCTGCTGCTGCCGTCACTGCTGCTTTCGGGATTCATTTTCCCGATAGAGAATATGCCTAAGATATATGACTATTTCAGCATGATCCTCCCCCCCAGGTGGTTCGTGGAGACAATCAGGGCTATAATGATCAAGGGAGCAGGATTCAGCTATGTCTGGAAGGAGACGGCCATACTGGCCGGAATGACACTGGTGCTTATGGTTATCAGCGCACGGAAATTTAAAACGAGGCTCGGGGAGGGAAAGAAATGAGAAAGCTCTTGTTCCTTCTGCGGAAAGAGTTCCGTCAGATACGCCGGAATCCGTTCATGATCAGGGCCATCATCGGTGTTCCGATAATGCAGATGCTTATCCTTATCCCGGCAGTTACATTTGAGGTAAAGCGGATTGACCTTGCAGTAGTTGACAGTGACCGTTCGCAGTCATCGCGCCAGCTGGTGGCAAAGCTGACCGGTTCATCATTCTTTGTTGTGACAGCCACTCCGCAAAGCATTCCGGAAGCTGAATCAATGATGTTTGCCGGTGATGCGGACATGGCACTTGTAATTCCCTCCGATTTCTCCGAAGGGCTGGCCGGAGTAACCCGTCCGCGCCTGCAGGTGCTTGTCGACGCCGTCAATTCAACCAGCGCCCAGCTGGGATGGAGTTACCTCGTCTCAGTTGTAAGGGACTTTAACCGTGATGTGATCATAAGCAACGGGATGTCAGCGGGAAGTGCCGGCGGGAGCACAGCGGGAGCTTCCGGAGGGATGGCTTCAGGAGCTTCAGGAAACATAACCGCCGGCGCAATCCCCGGCCTCTCAGTTTCTCCCCGCTACTGGTACAACCCGACCCTTAACTACAAGTACTTCATGCTTCCCGGGGTGCTTGTCATCCTGATTACCGCCATCGGCCTTATGATGGCAGGCCTCAACCTGGTAAGGGAGAAGGAGATAGGCACCATTGAACAGATAAACGTCACCCCGGTGATGAAATGGCAGCTCATAGCCTCAAAGGTGATCCCGTTCTTTATAATAGGCCTCATCGACCTGGTGCTTGGGTTAAGCATCGGCTGGCTGGCATTCAATATCCCCTTCGAGGGGAGCCTGCTTCTTTTCTTCGCCTGTGCGGCGATATTCCTCGTGGCAGTTCTTGGGCTGGCGCTCTTCTTCTCGACGATGGCATCGACGCAGCAGCAGTTCCTGTTCGTGGCCTTCTTCTTTGTCATGGTATTCATCCTGATGAGCGGCATCTTTACTCCTACTGAGAGCATGCCGCAATGGGCACAGCAGTTCAACCGGATTAACCCGGTGGCCTACCTGATGCGCATTAACCGGATGGTTATGCTGAAAGGTTCCGGATTCCGCGAGATTGCAAGTGATATGGGGATACTTTCCCTGCTTGCAGCAGGATACCTTGCACTGGCTATCCGTGCATACCGCAAGAGAGCATGACCGCTACATCTGACCGGCTCTCCCTGCCCTGTCGGGCGAAGGAGGCTGGCAGGGGAATCCTCTTGCGAATAAGGCTGGTCAGAAGATCCTTTGGTGAATAAGGCTGGTCAGAAGATCCTTTGGTGAATCAGGCTGGTCAGAAGATCCTTTGGTGAATCAGGCTGGTCAGAAGATCCTTTGGTGAATCAGGCTGGTTAGAAGATCCTCTGGTGAATAAGGCTGGTCAGAAGATCCTCTGGTGAATCAGGCTGGTCAGGGAATCCACCGGCGAATTCAGTCTGGCCGGGGAATCCACCCGGCAAAGCAGGTCAGCCGGCTGCCTCGGTCAGCTTGCGGATATCAAGCTTCTTCATCTTCAGCAGCTCTTCAGTCACCCTGGGAGATCTTGCCATAAGGGCAGGAAGTACTGTTGGGACTATCTGCCAGCTCACCCCGAACCTGTCCTTCAGCCATCCGCACATGCTCTCCTCGCCTCCTGCGGAAGTGAGCGCCGTCCAGTACCTGTCGATCTCCGCCTGTGTGTCACACTCAACGACAAGGGAGACACCTTCCGTGAAGCTCAGGTCAGGCTGTCCGGAACTGTCCATGATCATTAACAGGTAATCCCTGATCATGAACTCACCGTGCTGAATGTTACCTGCCACCTCTCCTTCCGAACCGGTGTATCTCATCATGCCACGAGGCTGTGAGTCAGGCAGGACGCTGGTGTAGAAGCCCACCGCCTCCTCTGCTTTCCCGTTGTTCCTGCCTGTAAACATGAGGGTCGGGACCAGCTTCTGGATTATATGTTCCTCCAGGCCGCTGTATAGCTGCCACGATACACCATACCGGTCCTCGACCCATCCGTATTTCGGGCTGAAAGGATATTCACCGAGCGGCATCAGCGCCTTCCCGTCTTCAATCAGCTTTGAGTAGATTTCCTCCACTTCGCTCTGCGATGGAGTGAGGTACATCAGTGATATTGACGGATCGGGCCGGAACATGTCGCCGCCGTTGATAAGCATGAGCTTCTGACCATTTATTTCGAGCAGGACCACTACCGGATTTTCATCGGCAATCCTGGTTTCCGGAAAAACGGACATGTAAAAATCTGCCACCTTACGGGCATTGTTGTTGCACCATACTGACGGATAGATTGAGTTGTTCATTTTACTTCCCTCTGCAATTTGTTGATTTCTTCAAGCTTGTACTGAACCATATTGCGGATCAGATCATAAGGTATGGGCCTGTCAAGCGGAAACTGAACCGCACCCTTTGATGACCGGTATCCCTTCAGATTTTCACTGAAGGCGCTATTTGCCGAGGGGGTGGCATAGAAACCGAGATGGTTCCGGTTCAGCGCAAAATAGACCAGGGGTCTCCCTCTGAATTTAAAGGCAGGCATGGCATAACTGATGGATTCAACGGCCCCGGGAGCAGCCTCTCTGATTGTCTCCCTGACTTTCTGCAGCATTTCCCGCCAGTCCTGAGGCTGGTAATTTATATATTCATCAATGTTTCCCGGCTGTCTTGCGTTCATTTTATGATGTGTTTTGTCAGCTGCGCGATATAACTCTGGCATATATTATATATCAACAAAATACGGTGCCTGAATGTTGAGAGGTGTGACCAATTCCTGCCATCCGTTACCCTTTCAGGATAAATATTTTTTGTTTGCACTGACATATCTGCTTATCTTTGAACCTTTAAGGGGATAACTGTTTCTAATGTTAATGCAAGGCAACTATTGCCATATTCCACCTACCGACAAGACGCCGGAAGTCATCTTTACCGCCGACGGCACGCTCAGCATCAAAGGCAGGGCGATGGCCCTGAACAAAACGGTGCCATCGGAGAAGCTGCTCGATTGCATTGATCGTTACCTTAAGAATCCCGCCGGCACTACAACGGTAACAATTGAACTGGAATATCTTAACAGTTTCGGAACCCAGATCCTGGTTGCAGTCATAAGAAAGATATCAGAGGTCATTATCCAGGGTAAAAGACTGGTAATCAAATGGTACTATGACGAAGAGGACGATGACATACTTGAAAGGGGTCATCATATATCTGAGGCTTTTGACATCCCGATCGAATTCATCCCAACAAAGAACCACTCACTTTTCAATTGACCCTGGCAGTCACCGGCCAGTGATCTGAAATGAATACCCCCTCTTCAATTACCCTGTGCGTCTCATGCAATAACGCCTTCATGCCGTTCCGGATGAAAATATAATCTATCCTCCCTTCTCCCGGTTCATCCTTCCAGCCGTTGAATGTATAAGCCGGACCTGCGGGAGTCGTCTCCGAGACCAGGTATGAATCCATCGCCAGACCGCCCTCCTTCATGCGTTTAATTGCCAGGCTCTCCGGTGTGGCATTGAAATCGCCGGTTATAATGAACCTGTTATCCCCGGCAAGCTCTTTTACCTTTTCTAAAAGCACTCCTGAGCTCATCACTCTTGCCGAGTCGCTTATGTGGTCAAAATGAGTATTGAAAAAAAGAAGCGTATCCTTTGCAACCCTGTCATAAAGCCTGACCCATGTTGATATACGTGTGAGCGCTGCTCCCCATCCTACCGAACCCGGCACATCCGGGGTGGCTGAGAGCCAGAATGTTCCGTCTGCCAGCCGTTCAAATCTGCCGAGCCGCCAGAACACCGGGCATGCTTCTCCACCCTCCTGACCATCATCACGGCCAGCTGCCACAGACCCATACCCCGGCACAACATCATGAAGATATTCATACTGGTGCCACAGGACCTCCTGCATACCCATCAGGTCAGGGATCTGTTCGTCAATAAATGCGGCCACCTTTGCAGCACGATGAGGCCAGGCATTGTGTCCATCATCAGGGTTGTCATACCTGATGTTGAATGTCATCACATCAATGGCCGGATCATCAGCCGGTACACATGAAAAGAAAAGAATTGCGAAAAGTGCGGCGGTGATAAGTGATCTACGCATATCTTTGAAGTTTGTTTGAAACCAGGCTAAAGTTACTTTAAAATTTACATTATGTCGAAGAAACGAACCATTGCGGAGATCAATGAAAAGATCCTCAGTGGAAAGGCGGTAGTGCTGACGGCCGAACAGGTTGCAGCCATGGGTCGCGAAGCAACTCCAGCTGAGATTGCGGAAAAGGTTGACGTTGTCACCACAGGCACCTTCGGGCCGATGTGCTCGTCGGGCATGTTTATCAACTTCGGTCACACCGATCCGCCTATGCGCATGGAGAGAATCACCCTGAACAATGTGCCTGTCTTTGCCGGCATAGCTGCCGTAGATGCTTACATCGGCGCCACTGAGACCGCACTGCCTCACGACCAGTACGGGGGAGCACACGTAATCGAGGAGCTGATAGCAGGAAAGGATGTGATGATGCAGGCCACTGCCAAAGGTACCGACTGTTACCCGCGTACCGAGGTCAAAACCCTTATAAACAAGGATAGCGTCAATGAGATGATAATGTTCAATCCGCGCAACGCCTACCAGAACTACAATGTTGCGGTGAACAGTACATCAAAAATGAAATTCACATACATGGGCACCCTGCTGCCGTCATTCGGAAATGCCACATTCTCAACATCAGGAGAACTGAGTCCGCTGCTGAATGATCCCGAGATGCGGACAATCGGGATCGGCACGCGCATATTCTTCGGCGGTACCACCGGTTATGTAGCATGGCACGGAACGCAGTTCAACACCGGCAAACCGGTAAATGAACATGGTGTTCCCGTTGGCAACTCTGCCACACTGGCACTCATCGGAAATGCAAAAGAGATGAACACCAGATTCATCAGGGCGGCATACTTTGAGAAATACGGAGTCTCAATCTTCGTTGGTGTCGGCATACCCATACCCGTACTTGATGAAGACCTGGCGCGGAGGGTTATGATCCGCAACAGCCAGATAGAGACAAATATTCTTGACTATGGCTCACCCGGCCACGACCTGCTGGGACGGGCCAACTATGAGTCTCTGTTCTCAGGAGAGATATCCCTGAACGGAAAGAAGATTCGGACAGCCCCGCTCTCAAGCCTGAGGGTGGCGCGCGAGATAGCCGAAACACTGCGCCGGGAGATCGCGGCAGGACGGTTCCTGCTAACGGCTCCTGTTGAAAACTTCAAAAAAACCTCCGGCCTCAACAGCCTGGAGATCAGGCTTTAACCATTAATAATCAATTGTATTATGAAAAGCAGGAGATTTGTACTGACTTTCCCGCCCGAAGCTACGGGTGAGCCTATAACATATAACCTTATCAGGAAATTTGACATCATGGTCAACATAGTAAAGGCCGACGTTTCACCGGGCCAGGTAGGCCACCTTGTGATGGAGATGTCTGCCCCTTCCAAAGTCCTGAAGGATGGAATTGAATACATGAAACAGCAGAACGTTGAGTGTGTTCCCATTGACCGTACAGTCACATACCGTAAGGAGCTGTGCGTTCACTGTGGCGCCTGTTCTGCAGTCTGTTTTGCCGGTGCGCTGACAATGGACCGTAAATCGGCAGAACTGGTATTCGAGCCTGAGAAATGCGTGGTCTGCGAGCTCTGTCTCACAGCCTGCCCGCTGAAATTATTTGAAATCGATCTTGGCTAAGAGCTCAGCATATCAGCCGCGGCTGTACCGCGAAGCAATGGGCAACAGCCGGTGGACAAGCTTCCGTTCCGTTTTCCGCGAAACCGACCTGTGGGTGGCAATTGACAGCAGCCACTACCGTAAGGAGGCTGAACGGTTTACTATGGACCGGATTCTGTTTTACAGGAGGCTGCTGGAGGAACATATTAAACTGCACCCGGAGTTCAGGGATTCGCTGACTCCGGTTGTGGCGCCGGGGGGTGTTCATCCGCTGATACAGGAAATGAGCGATGCCGCTCTTGCAGCAGGCACAGGGCCGATGAGCGCCGTGGCCGGGGCTATGGCTGAATATATCTGCAGGGACCTGCTTGAGGAATCCGGGGCCGATGAGGTGATTATAGAAAACGGAGGCGACATATTCATGAAACTGGCGGCCTCTGCAACGGTGGCGGTGTTCGCAGGAGACTCACCCCTATCTGAGAAGATAGCGCTTCAGCTGTTGCCCGGTGAGACACCACTGTCACTATGCTGCTCATCCGGAACTGTAGGTCATTCGCTGAGCTTCGGGGTGGCTGATGCATGCATGATTGCCTGTCACAGCGGAGCGATGGCAGACGCCTGTGCCACCGCTTTCTGCAACAAGGTGAAAAACCAGGAAATGGTCAGTGAGGTTACCGAAAAGGCTCTGAAAGTTCCGGAGATACTCTCTGTAGTGATCATTGCCGGCGATAAGGTCGGCCTTGGGGGCACCCTGGAATTTAAGGTGGTGTGACATATGTCCGGATGGCAGGCAGAGATGAGTGATACCTCCAGGTGAGGCAGCCAGAGCTGAGTGATACCTCCCGGTGAGACAGCCAGAGCTGAGTGCACCTTCTCCGGTCATCCCCATCAACGATTTCAGATCTTCGGCGGGTAGCCGGTCACATCCCTGATCTGCTCATAAAGCGGCTGGAGATGGCGGTACATCTTCGAATAAACCTTTTCATACAGTTCACTGTAGATCTGCACATTGTGAGGGTCAGGCATGAACCCGTCACCCCTCCTGGTCATTGCTCCCACCGCTGCCGGGAAGTCGCTGTAATACTTCATCCCCACAGCTGCGTTAATCGCTGCTCCCAGGGCGGAAGTCTCGTAAGTGTGCGGTCTGAAGGTCTCCAGGTTGAATATATCTGCAGTGATCTGCATGGCCTGTCTGCTCTGCGAACCTCCCCCTGATACAACTACGCTTCGTGCAGGCACCCTGGTACGTTTTACCGTACGGTTAAGTCCCTCTTTAAGTGAATAGGTCAGGCCTTCAAGTATGGCCCGGTACACATGTGCACGGGTGTGGACGTCGCCAAATCCTATGATTGCACCTTTTGCTTCCGTTCCGGGCACCTTGACGCCGGGCGACCAGTAAGGTTGGAGAACCAGGCCCATTGACCCTGCCGGCACATCATCAACCATTGCATCGAAGAACGTTTCCGGATGGCGCCCGGTCTGCTCTGCCATCTGTATCTCCTTGAGGCCGAACTCCTTCTTGAACCAGCTGATCATCCAGTAACCCCTGTAAATCTGCACTTCGGTGTTGAAGCAGTCAGGGATGGCGCTGGGGTATGACGGAAAGAACGGTATCACCTCATGATACCTGCTGTGGGTTGTCTGCACCGTTGCCGTGGTGCCATAGCTCAGGCATGCCACCTCGGGGCTGATGACGCCGGAGCCAAGTACCTCGCTGGCTTTGTCGGCAGCAGCAGCTATCAGTGGCAGGCCGGCTGGGATACCGGTCAGCTCCGAAGCCTCGCGACTTATTGTCCCCAGCACTTCTGACGGTTTGACCAGATCAGGCAGCTTATCCCTGTCTATCGGAAACATCTTATAGTTCATGTGCTGCCTGTCGGTCCACTTCTGTGTCTTGTAATCGAACGGCAGGTAAGCCACCGTACATCCTACAGAATCCCTGTATTCACCTGTCAGCGCCCAGGTCAGATAGCCGGAGAGAAGAAGATACCTCCTTGTTTTCTCCCAAATCTGCGGTTCATTCTGCATAATCCAGTTGCACTCGCCGTTCTTGACGGCAAAATGAACCGCCTCCCTCATGCCGACGAGCCTCAGGGCAAGATCCATCATCGTTCCCGGATACTTACCCACTGCACTCAGCCTCTGGTCGAGCCAGGTGATGGCGGGACGGAGCGACTTCCCCTCAGAATCGAGGTTGATGAGTGTTGAACGCTGTGATGTGAGTGTCACCGCCTTTATACTTTCCTTTTCACAGGTTGTCTCGCTGAAGAGTTTACGCAGCGACTCGAACATCTTGTCCCTGAAGTATTCGGGATACTGTTCGGCCCATCCCGGGGCCACCGAGAAATAAGGCTCGATTTCAACCTTTGCCAGCTGGAGCACGTTGCCTTCAAGATCGATGAGCACGGAGCGGACCGATTGTGTGCCGAAGTCTATTGACAGAATGAGATCGTCAGATGTTTTCATGGTCAGTTTATGGGAAGCCGGTCTTTGTGACTGAGTTCAATGTTATTCTTATCTGGTTACTGGCATCACGGTCTTCCGCCGGACTTGCCTGGTCACAGAAGTCCCAGTGTGCCGCCGGGATTCATTATGTTATTCGGATCAAGGTGTTTCTTCACTGCCCTGAGCAGTTCCATTGAGCTCCTGCCCAGATGCCCCTCCATCCATGGCGCCAGCACCCTTCCCACACCGTGATGATGTGAGATAGAGCCGCCGTGCTCCAGTATGGTTTCCACAAGCCCGTGGTGAAAAGCCGTAAAATCATGCTTCTCATTTCCTTTGTCCATGGGACTCAGAAAGGTAAAATAGAGGTTGGCACCGTTCTCATAAACATGTGATATGTGAATCATCATGAACGCCTTCGGCCTTCGTGAAACATAATCATGTGCCGCCTTCCAGACTTTCAGCAGGTTCTCCCAGGTAACAGCAGTCTCAAGGGTGTCAGTCATGATCCCAAGGTCCATCAGCGGATCACGCATATAAGCGCTTGAATATCTCTGTTCCAGCCACTTCCTAACCGGAGAGGTTCCTATATACATCCCTTTCCAGGCCCTGGCTTTTCTTTTTATCTTCCTTATAACGAACCGTGCGTAGCCCCTCTCTCCTTCCACTGTCACGAACATCAGGCAGCGGCTGCCCTTCCTGAATCCCAGCATCTGCAGCGCCCTGTCGGCAATTGTGCCGTCGAATCCGCTTGTCCGGAATGCAATATCAGTTTCGTCGGGATCGGATATTCGGAACAGGTGGGGTTTACCGCATTCCGCCTGTATGATGGTGCGCATAGCCTCAACCGCTGCTTCAAATGATCTGAAGATGAAAGCGGCAGAGGCTGTGTTCCCGGGGGCATAATTGAAGATGTGGAGTGTGGCCTCGGTGATCACCCCCAGTGTTCCTTCGGCACCGGCGAAGAGCCTGAAGATATCCCAGCCCTGTGCTGTGCGGGGAAAATCTTTCGTCTCTATGATCCCTGCGGGTGTTACTGCCTTCACGGCCACAAGCATATCCTCAATCTTTCCATACCCTGTTGATGCCTGTCCTGCCCCCCGGGCAGATATCCATCCTCCCACGGTTGAATATTCAAATGACTGCGGGAAGTGGCCGCAGCTGTAACCCTGCCTGTTGAGCTCCTCCTCCAGCGCCGGCCCGTACATGCCGGCCTGCACGGTCACAGTCTTGTTGACTTTATTGACTGCGAGCACCTTATTGAGATGTTTAGTGAGATCGAGGGCAATGCCTCCGGCAGGTGCGCGTACTGCACCCGTGACCGAAGAGAGTCCGCCGGCAGGTACAACGGCTATCGCCTCGCTGCTGCAGTACCTTATAATTTTTTCTACTTCTTCATGGGTTCGGGGAGCCACTACAGCATCAGGGGGATCAGGCACGAGACCAAGACGCAGGTCAAGCAGCTCTCCGTAAAACTTTCCGCATGAAAAACGAGCCCGCGACAGGTCATCCGCAAGTACGTTCTCCGCACCCGACACGCTCCTGAAAAAGTCAAACTGCACCGGCTTGAGCATCGGAGGTTTCTCAAGCCTCACAGGCTCTGTTCCCGGCAGGTGCCTTCCCTTAAAATCCTCATCCGACAGCCCGAATTTCTCCCTGATCAGGTCAGCCATATGATGGCTGATGCCCTCCTCCCTCTTGTCTCCCCACTTCAGGATGTGACGGTAACTATTCTCTTTGTGCATGTTGTCAGAATAAATCATAAACTCTCATGAGTGAAGCAATCTCATCCTCTTTCCTTCTTTCGTTCCATCCCATCATGCCGGCAGCCAGCGATGCGATCTTATCAATCACAGCCTTGCCGGGATTTCCCAATGTGCCGATGCCGGTCCTCCGGAGCATTATATCCCTCAGGGTCTTGGCGCTCTCGTACTGTATCGCGTAAACCACCTCAGCCAGTATCTCGCCGTCATGACTTACCTCTTCGGCAAACCTGGGATTACTGCGGGCAATGCGGAAGACAACCTGGCTCTCTGTGCCGTAGTTACGGCTCACATACTCCACAGTATTGCGGCTGAAGTCCTTGTAGTTCAGGTGCTGCCTGATCATAAACTGCTTCATGTCACGGATCTCGCAACCCGAGAGATACAGGTTATCAGAGACGGGGTCCGACAGGGTCCGGCTGAGCTTTACCGAGATCAGCCTCAGCACCTCGCGGGCAAGGCTGCGGCTGGTTGTGTACTTGCCTCCCTCGACGGTGATCATCCCGTCTATTCCGTCAACGGCATTGTCATATACTTCATATTTCCTGGACGTTTCATAGGAGCCCTTCGTCTGGTCATCAACCAGCGGACGAAGGCCGCCATAGGCATGGATTATATCTTCACG